>CAZYUQ010000075.1:0-7668 GCA_964650565.1 uncultured Candidatus Bathyarchaeia archaeon
CCATAAAATCCACCCAGTCGCCCATACACCCAAAGCACCCGCTTCCGCTTAAACAAACAAAAACCGCGAATAACCTACCGATGATAAAGCCTACTGCCTCAGCGAATTTCTACGTCGCAGACTTCACATAACCCTTGCGTAATCAGGCGCATTACAAAGCGTATTTCTTGCCTACGCTGAGTTTCTTCTTAATAGCCTCAATTACCTCTTCCTTTTCAGCCAAAACTTTCAGCCAAAACTCAAACTCCGCCTTCGAGATTTCCTTCAAGATTCCAGCTTGGTCGCCAGCGTAGTACACTGCGGAGCCCAGCGGCACCGTGAGCAACTTGACGTAGAAAATTCGATGCTCAATCGTCAACTTGGAAGAACAGCCTTCCTTTTCGCCTTCAGCGTAATCCACTTCATAGTCCATAGTTACGCGCCCACCTAACCGCTTACCGTCATTTATTCACTTAAACCTTACCATACCCATACAAAGCAGCCAGTTCGCTTTTAGCCGCAAGCAGCCTAAAGCAGAATAGATTTTAAATGCCTCCGCATCACCATCTTGACTGCGGAGATATACATAATGCACAGAGCAAGCCACATCTTCGAGTTGATAGGCAACACACCAATGGTTAGAATAAACAAACTGAACCCCAACCCCAACGTGGAGATTTACGCAAAACTGGAAGGCTTCAACCCCATGGGCTCATTGAAAGACCGCATAGCCCTGCGCATGATAGAAAAAGCCGAGGAAGAAGGCAAGCTAACTAAAGACAAAGTGATTTTAGAGGCAACCTCTGGAAACACAGGCATAAGCGTTGCCTGGGTCGCCAATCTCAAAGGCTACAAATGCAAAATCATTCTGCCCACCTCTGTTTCCGAAGAACGCAAGAAAATCCTGAAAGCCTTAGGCGCTGAACTGGTTTTCGTCTCAACCGAAGCAGAAGCCATCCAAACAGCAAGAGCAAAAGCGAAGGACATACAGTACTTCATGACGGACCAGTTCGCTAACGAAATGAACTGGAAAACTCACTACGAGACCACGGGCGAGGAAATCTGGAAGCAAACCGACGGGAAAATAACCCATTTCGTCGCGGGCATAGGCACCTCAGGAACAATAATGGGCGTGGCAAGAAAACTGAAAGAACTCAACACAGCCATCCAAGTAATCGGCGTGCAGCCCTCTCAACCGTATCACAAGCAGCAGGGGCTGCTTAACTTGAGTGATTTCTGTCCTGAAATCTGCAAACATGACGAAGTAGACGAGATGGTCATGGTTGATGATGAAGACGCGTTCAGAACAGCCCGTGGGTTGCTCCTGAAAGAAGGCTTATTCGTTGGTATCTCTTCAGGGTCAACGATGTGGGCTGCCATTCAGAAAGCCCAGCAAATAAAACAGGGCTTAATTGTAACAGTTTTCGGGGATCACGGCTTTAAATACCTGAGCACAAAGCTTTTCGGCTGAAAGGACAGCCAACTTTTAGAAAATTCTGCTTGGCAACGACTTTGAAAGGGAAATTCAAGCGTTCACCGAAGTGAAGCCATCACAAGCAAGTTTAAATGAGGAAATCAATTCAATCACTTGGGGAAAAAAGCGACAACACTTTTATATTCTCTCAAGAGAAAATAGTGTCGGAAATTATTTTTCCATCCTTCGGTTGATAGTGGTGTCTATAGATGAAAAAAGACGGAGATGAGATTCGCCGCAGATTCCCGCGCATCGTGATGAACTCGATAATGGCAATTATTTTCTGGGTAATCAGTGTTTACGTTCCGCCGACGCTCAAAAGCATAGCTATTCCAGGAATAGGCGCTGACGCCTCCTTGCTGGTTTGGATTCTTACAATACTGATTATGGGGATTTTCTTGGTACGCGCTTTATCAGATGCCCTTGTGTTGGGTGACGTATTAACGGATGTGCTGGTGAGGCGGCTAGGCGTTAAAGAGGAACGGTCGCCTAAGAGAGCCGCAAGAGAAATTGTGTACATAATAGTCATAGTGCTCGTGATAACAGCCATATCGCCGCTTTTATCCACTGTTCAGGATTATGGCTATTACTTCACAGTTGTAGCAACCTACGTTGGACTTGGCTTAGTTATCATTTTCATCTACGACATCGGTAGAATCATATACAAGATCATCGAGGAGAAAGCCGAAACGGTTGCTGACCGCTTGGCAGACGTAGTGCAAAAGAACAACAAGAACAGTGGGTGAACATGGATACAGCCGTCATAGTTCTGCTACTCATTTACGTTCTAATACTCCTCATCTCAATCCTTGAACTAACTCCCTTATCCGTCGCCGCGTTAATCGGCGCCTTACTCACCGCTTGGTTCGGCATCCAATACGGCGCATTCACGTATGATCAAGCGTTAAGCTTTGTGGACTTCAGGCTAATAATACTTTTAATCGGCACAATGATTGTGGTGGAAGTGGCTAAAAGAAGCGGATTGTTCAATGTTTTCGCGTTGTACGCCATCAAGTTTTCTGGAGGCAACCCTGGCAGGCTTTTCGTCGCCATCTGCGTTGTCGCCGCTCTTGTTTCGATGTTCCTAAGTGACCCCACGGCGATGTTGCTTGTTGCAGCAGCCACTGTGACCATAACTAGACTTTTGAACTATGACCCAACGCCGTATTTCCTGTCTGCTGCTATAATGATTAATCTCGGCGGAACCAGCACGCTGATAGGCTCGGTAAGCAACATGATTATCGGCATAGAATCAGGATTAAGCTTCTCGGATTTCCTCAGCTACATGGGCTTATGCGAAATAATCCTGTGGGCACTAACGATTTTAGCTCTCTACTTCCTTTTCAGGTCACGGCTAGGCGCTAAAACAGTGTTGCCTGAGTACAATCCTAAAGAAAGCATAAAAGACAAGAAAATCTTTTACAGAGCTGCCTTGGTCCTCGTGGTTATGATTGTACTTTTCTTGACTTTAGACATGATAGGCGTAGGACCCGAAGCAGTTGCCATCGGTTGCGGCATCCTTGCCCTGCTCATCTGCAAGGTGGACGCAGCTGAAGTTTTTAGAGAAATAGACTGGGAGACAATCTTTTTCATCGCAGGGTTCATGTTCATTATCGGCGGCTTAGAAAGCACGCACTTCCTGAGTGACGTGTCCACGCAGCTTTTCCAACTCGCTGGAGGCAGTTCGTTAATAGCCTCGCAGATGACTCTGTGGTTTAGCGGAGTTGCAAGCGCTTTTGTCAGCAACATAGCAATGGCCTTGACGTTCACGCCGATTATAAGTACACAGGCCCTTTCAGGCTTGAACTTGGGCGCGTTGTGGTCTGCTCTTGTTTTGGGAACGAACCTAGGCGGCGCCACCACGCCTTTCAGCGGTGCGGTAATGATAATGGCGATTGGCACTCTTAAACGAGAAAAAATTTCAGTGAAGTTCAAAGATTTCACGAAAGTAGGCGTAATAACCAGTTTAATTCAGCTTGGTTTTTCAAGTGTTTATCTCATGCTCAGGTTTGGATTGATAGGCACGTGAGGAAAATGTGGAAAATTAAGAAGTGGTTAGAAAGGGAACCTGTCCCAAAAAAAGAATACGACGAGGAAAAGCGGGAATTCGAGATGGCTATTGGCAAGCCATTCATTACTTTGAAAATTGAGCTACCCGACGGCTTTGAGGACCAGCGGAGAGTCTTTCTAGAATTGGAAAACAATGTGGAATTTCTGGAAGAAGTCGAAGACCTTGCCAAGAAGAACCTGATATGCCAAAAGAGAAAAAATTCGTCGCCTGCAAAAGAATAGCCTGCTTTGAACAGGGCGATTAAACTTCACAAATCGTCCTACTGTTTAGCAGAGCCCGCGAGCCAAATTAAGCCATGTTCGAATATAACTCCGATTCCGAGAATGCCCTCTTATTCAGCAACTCGCAAAATAGCCTTTTGCGGCGTTAACGTCTACGCTGGATTTAAATTCATCAGCATCTGCTGCTGTTCAGGATTTTCGATGTTGTTCAGGGTTCCTTTTTTGCCAAGGCTTATTTGCCTTTCGCCGCTGAACATGGATACTCTTGCGTTCTCAATTTGCACGGTGTCGCCAGCTGAAACAGTGTCTATCTGCTCGTTCCACAAGCAAAGTTTGATTTTGCCAGTTTCATCCGCTATCACTGCTTTAGCTAAGCGGGCGTTGTTTCCGTATCTTGTAACAACAAGCTTTGGCTTTGTAATTTCTAAAACTTTAGCTGCCACTTTGACGTTGTTCATTCCCGCCCGCAAATCCTGAATCGTGCCCGAACGCCCTGGTTTAGTTTCCTTGTTTATGTACCGTCGGACAATATCCGTCTCCATAAATGTTCTAATAGGGTTGCCCTGTTGCAACAGGAAATTTTTAGACACTGAAAACTGCGCCACAACTTCAGAGCCATCCGTAATCAAAAAGATTACTCGGTCTTTTATCTCACCGCGGCATTCAATTAAAAGATTGGCGCATTTAGATTCGCCGTTTTCTCCCGCTGCGAGCAGAGCATAAAACAGCGTGTCAGGACTAACGTCATACTTCACGGAAAGAAACGCTAGATATTCACCTGCTGACTTTTTACGTTTCAACCTCTCTTCCTCCCCCTTTCACCGTTTACATTGTAAGGTAACCTTGCTTTCTGAGCCAGCCAGCTTGGTTTCTCCTGTACCGCCAGAAAATGTCTCCCCGCTTGTCTGACTGAAAATCCCAAGGAGAAACCAAAACGATGTCGCCTTCCCTGACCCACATTCGCCTTTTTAATTTGCCTCGAACCCTGCATAGTCGTTCCTTGCCGTCTTGGCATTTCACCATGATTCTGTCGAAGCCCAGCATCTTAACCGCTGTACCTAACACATCATTTGCACTAGGCAACACCATTTTTTCGAGATTCTCCTCATTTCTGACTTTTCTTCTGCCCAACCTTAACATCTCATTTAGTCACGGTTGAATTGCGCTAACCACTTGTTAACCCAGGCAATCCACAGAGAAAAAGCAAAAAACGCGTAATGCGCAGCTAGTCTGACTCTTTCTCTAACGAACTGTGACCTTTACATTTATGGAATACGTGGCAAACTATATTAGTGTGTCTATGGAAAAAACAAGTTTTGAATATGCTCAAACCCTGATTTCTCCTCTGCCACTAATGCGTGCAGCCAACGGTGTATTCAACGCTTACTGTGCAAGATAGCTGCTCAACAGGAACCCAACTAATAAGCAACAGAATCAAAAAGCCGCCTCACCAAGAAGCAGGCTAAGCGGGAAAAGCGCCGGGAGTGGGATTTGAACCCACGCGGCCCCGAGAGGCCACAAGCTATTTGGTGCCTGTGCACAGCCATCTCCAGGCTTGCTCCCTACCTGGCTAGGAGACCCCGGCACGCTTCATTGCATATGCATGCTAGGCGGTTTTATTATAGTTTTTTCACGTGACTTAAAGCTTTGGCAGTGGGTTAGTGTTTTTCTGCTATGAGCACGCGGTAGCCACTTTCTCTTGCGAGAACTTCAGAGTTTCCGAAGGCTTCGTTGAAAACGGACTGCAAGGTTTTTCCACCTGTTTTGGATTTGATGACCATCTGGAGAGTGGCTTTGGCTGCCATGATTTTGGGCGCTTGCGTGATTATGGCTTTTACGGTTTCCATGCCTGCGCTTACTGGCGGGTTCGAAAGCACACAGTTGAACGTGAGCTCTTTTACTGGCTCGTACAGGTAGCCGTTTCTGGCTTCAGCGTTGGTTGCTTTGTTTTTTTGGATGTTTTGTTTTGTTAGGTGTACTGCGCGTGTGTTCACGTCTATCATTATTATGTGCAGGTTGGGGTTGATGGTAGCTGCTGTTATGCCAACTGCTCCGTATCCGCAACCCACATCTAGAATGTAGCCTGTTTCGGGTAACGTCATGGTTTCGATGAGTAGTCTGGTTCCTGTGTCGACTCGTTTTTTGGAGAAGATGCTGGAGGAGGTTAGGAACGTGAAGGGTTTGCCGCGTAGGTTGGTGTGAATTAAGCCGAGTTTTTCTTTGGATTCCGGGTGTACTGAAAAATAGTGTTCGGCGCCGCGGTTTTTCGGGGTCATTTTTTGTTGTCACTTTTCCAGACTTTGGGGTAGGTGCCTCTGGGCATGACAACTCTCTGGAGTGCGGCGACTACGCCGTGTTTCAGGTTTAGGATTTCTTCTGTGGAGATGAGCGTTTTCGCTAGAGCCACGGCTTCACCTTTTAAGGTTAGGACGGCTGTGATGGAGCCTTTGGTTATTCCGTTTTCCACGGCTAAAACTCCTGGCGCTGTCAGGGTTGCTCCGTGGCATAGGGCGTCAACTGCTGAGTCTCGGACTATGATTTTTGGGAGTAATTCCAGCGCGTTTTCCATGGGTTGGATGAAGTTATGCAGCGTTGCTGGGTCTTTTTTTTCTTGCCATTCTGTGAACCAGTATGCCACATCGTGCAGTGTTACGCGGGTGCAGCTTGTTTCTGTGAAGGGTCCTGCGCGTGTTCTGCGGAGTTCTTGCATGTGTGCGCCGCAGCTTAGGATTTCGCCTATGTCGTAGCAGAGTTTGCGTATGTATGTTCCGGCTTCGCAGCCGACTTTGAAGAGGACGTTGCGTTCGTTTTTTTCTATGAATTCTAGGTAGTAGATGCGTCTGGTTCGTAGTTGTCTTTTGACTGATGAGCGTAGTGGTGGGCGTTGGTAGATGGTGTTTTCGAATTCTTTTAGGACTTTGCGGATTTGCCATTCTTCGGCGTCGCCGTGGAGTTTCATTACGCAGATATATTCTTTGCCGCTGTAAAGCAGTGCTTGGACGATTTTTGTTGCGTCTTCTAGGGTGATGGGCAGTATGCCTGTTACTTTGGGGTCGAGGGTTCCGCCGTGTCCTATGCGGGTTAGTTTAAGGATTTTTTTTGTCCATGCGGCGACTTCGTGGCTTGTTGGTCCTGCTGTTTTGTCGAGGTTGATTACTCCGTAGCGTATGTAGTCTTCTGCTGTGCGCTCGTTGGGTTTGCAGCCGTATTTTGGGTCTGTGGTGTCCTCTGTTTTTGTTAGTAATTCGCGTTTAGTTTCCCATGGTGCGGCTGTTCGTGGCATGGGGGTTTTGTGCTCTCCTGCTGTGTAGAAAAAGAGGCTAAGGGAGTATAAGCGTTTAGGCTTGTTTTTTGGTGGCGGCTTTTTTCTTTGGTTTTGTTTCTTCTAGTTTGCCTGCTGCTTTGAGGGTTTCGGTGACTTCTTCGTCTGATGCTCCTCGTGAGATGTCGATTTTGTCTGGGAGTATTTTGAGGTGGTTTACGTTGGCTCTTCTTCTTTTGACGCCTGTGGCTTTTTGTGGTCCAGTTATTAGTACGAAGCTTTTGTCCATGACGTCGATTATGACGCATTTTCTTCCTGTTTCGCGTCCAACCTGTTTTATGCAGATTCTGCCAACTTCTATGGCGGGCATTTTTTCTGGCTCCTTTTTTAAAACGATAAATAATTGATTCGTTAGGGCATATTTAAGTGTGACATTTCCTGTGTGGATTTGGTGTTTAGTGTTCTTTGTTGTTTCTGTTGACTACTAGTGCTCGGTGCAGTCTATAGCCCCCTTATTTATAGTGAATATAAATAGTTTAGAGTTGTTGGCGGGTGGCTGCTGGGTTGTGGGGGGTTGCGGAGTTTTTGGCATTTTAGTGTCCTCAACAGTTTTAAATAAGTCTTGGTAAACCTTTCCGTGGTGAATTAGAATGCCGTGCAC
>CAZYUQ010000076.1:0-7654 GCA_964650565.1 uncultured Candidatus Bathyarchaeia archaeon
CGCGTAGTCCTCTTCCACTTCAGAACTAAAGCGGGTGCGCTGCGGCTTGTTCTGGAGCTTTTCGGCGAAGGCAACATCGTGTTAACTGGCGAAAACGGCGAGATTTTGCAGGCTTTACTGTTCAAGCGTATGCGAGACCGCAACATTCTCCGTGGTGAAGCTTTTCAGTTTCCGCCTTCCAGCGGAAAAAACCCCTTCAAGCTTACGCGAGACGAGTTAGGAGACGCGTTGAGACCGCTTGGCGATGTGGAAGTGGTGAGGGCAGCGGCGCGTTTCTTGGGCGTAGGCGGAGTTTACGCGGAAGAAATCCTGCTTAGGGCAAATGTTGACAAAACCAAGCCCTGCAACGCCCTATCTGACGCGGAAATCAGCGCCATATTTGATTGCCTGCAAAATTTGCTTTCTGCCCTTTCCAGCTTCAGGGTTGAACCGCACATCGTTTTAGCTGAAGATGAGAGTTTCCTTGATGCTGTGCCATTCAAGCTCAAGCGGTACGAAGCCCTTAAGGCTAAAGAGTACAGCAGTTTCAACGCGGCGCTAGACGAGTTTTACGTGAGAGCCACAGCCGCGGAGAAGGCAGTGGCAAGCGTTGAAGTGGATAGTTTGCAGCGGGAAGCGGAGAAGCGGAAGCGTGTTGTTGCTGAGCAGGAAAAAGCGTTGCGGGAAGCTGAAAGCAAAATAGAATGCGACAAGCACATCGGCGACGTTATTTATGCGCATTCAAGCGAAGTGCAAGCTTTGCTGGACAAGTTTTCAGCTGCGAAGACTGCGGGGAAAGACTGGAACGTTGTTTTCGCTGAGGTTTTAGCGGCTAAACGTGCTGGAAAAATGCCTGAGGCGCTTGTTGAATCGTTTGACGCGCGGAACTTGGCGGCTAACGTGTGCATAGATAACTTGCGGTTCAGCATAAGCCTGCGTAGGACGCTGTTTGAGAACGCAGCTGAGTTTTATGAGCGCGGAAAAAAAGCCAAGCAGAAAGCCGCTGGCGCAGCAGCAGCCTTGGAAGAGTCGCGTGGGAAACTGGCTGAGGCTGAGCGGAAAGTACGTGAGGCTGAGGATCTGCAGCGTGCCAAGCCTGCTGAAGCCATAAAAGAGCTGGTTAAGCGGCGAGTTAAGAGCAAACAGTGGTATGAAAAGTTCCGGTGGTTCATTTCATCCGACGGCTTCCTAGTGGTTGCGGGAAAAGACGCTGTGAGCAATGAAGTGCTTGTGAAGAAGCACGCTGAGGCGGATGACGTGGTTTTTCACGCTGACATCACAGGCGCCCCGTTCGTTGTGGTAAAAACTGAAGGCAAACAAGCCAGCGAGCAGGCGTTGCGTGAGGCAGGCGAGTTTGCAGCTGCGTTTTCCAGAGCTTGGCGTGAAGGCTTCGGCTCAGTGGATGTTTACTGGGTTAAGCCTGACCAGTTAAGCAAGACTGGTCCTTCGGGCGAGTACGTGCCGCATGGCGCTTTTGCCGTGAACGGTAGACGGAACTGGCTGCGGAACGTGCCGCTTAGGTTAGCCGTAGGCGTGGCTGACGAAGGCACAGCAAGCTTTGTGGGTGGTCCTGTGGACGCGGTGAAGGCCAAAGCGAAAACGTATGTTTTGCTTGAGCCGGGTGATGTGGCTGGGAAAGCGCTTCTTACGCAGGTTTTGCGGGCGTTAATGGTTAAACTGCCACGGGAGCAACGTGAGAAGGTTGGGAAGGCGTCTGTTGAGCAGGTTAGGGAGTTCGTGCCTTACGCAAAAGGTAGAATAATGAACGCTTAGCCCCTTGCAGTTATTTTCTCAGTTTCAGCAAGTAGTTTTTCTTGTCGGCGACTTCGTTTAGTAGCGAATGCATGATTGCGGCTTTCGCCTTGAGGTCTAATCCCTTGGCTTTAGCTCTGGCTTCATTCAGAACCTTTTCAAGTTCTTCAATTCCCAAGACGGTTGCGGCTATGCAGTAGAGGGTTTTTGAGCGGCCTTCATTGAATTCCGCCAGCATTGCCTTGAGCAGGTTTTCGCGTGTTTTCTGTTGTTTTTCAAACTCTGCAATGCCGTTTTTCTGGATGAAAGCTATGTTGTCTTCAACTTTCTGGTAGCATACAATTGAATCGTACTTTTTGCCCATTTCTCTGTGCTTACTCCACCTTATGCATGTCGCATTCTCTTCGCAAAATCCGCAGAACTCTACGCCCTTTTTCTTGAGTGCGCAGTTGTGAAAAGGACAGGCAGCACCCATTCTGTACTCGCTTTTGCAGCCGCCACATTTGCTTTTTGTTTCTCTGTGGTAGGCAGGGCAGAGCCTGCAGGAAAGACCACAAATGCCAACTGTCATGTGGCTGATTTTCATTGCAGCTGTCACAGTGTGGATAATGTCACGTTGCGTTCTTATGCCTTTGTATCGCTGAGCAATATGTGTTAACCGTGTGTGAGTAGCAGTGTGTAGGCTTTTTCCTCAATCTCAGCTACTGTTAACAGCATGTCTGATACTTCTTTCCGGTTCTGCTGCACAGCTGCTTTGCAAAGCTCAATTATCAGCGCTCCAGACCTTCGGAAGAGAGCCGCGGCTTCTGTCCAGCAATCCACATTATACTTGTGACCTAATGCCTCTAGCACGGATGCCTGCCAAAAACGCATTCCGTTGCTGTTTTCGTAAGTTGTCGGCAGCATCGGCGGCGTTGTGACGTAAGTGACCAAGTGTTCAAAACACGCTTTGTCATCCCATTCAAGAATTGCTTTTGCTGCTTTGCGCATCGCGGGAACACCTACGAGGCTTATGGGTGGTTTCAAGAATTTTTCAGCCTTGAAGCGAAAGCCTTTCGTTGCAACTTCTAACTCGGATGGAATTTTGTCAGGGAAAGAAAATGCTCTGAACGTGTTTTTCTTGCTCATTCCGGGTGCATTCACGTTTAAAGATTGTTCAAACTCTGCATATGGCACGCGCTGCGCTTCTTTGCAGGTGCAATCCTGCACAAAAACAGCTTGTTCTTCGTCGTCGTATCCAACGACGAGAACGTAATGGATGGGCACATGTATTTTCTGGTAGAGTTCAGGGAAATAATGTAGGTGGTACATGTCAAGTGCCCCTGCCATGACAGGTTGCCTCGCATCAATAAACGCTTTAAGCTGCGTGAACATGTTTTTGAAAGCTTTGCCCTCAATCACGGTTTCGCTGAACCCAATGATTTGGGCAAGGTCACGTAGCAAGTACTTTGGGCATGCGCCCCAATATACTTGATGAGGTGGAGTTGCCCGTTTGAAGCTGAGGTAGCCAAAACCAGCCATCCCGCCAACAGACGGCAACAGAAAATCAGGGTAGTTCGTGCCTTTCCATTCAGACAGGTCTTCTAAACCGTTCCAGAAACATGTGGACTCACGGACTCGGTGCGGTAAAGTAATTAGTCTTCTCATGTGCTTACACAATCCCGTTGTAAACAAATTCCCCGCCGCGGCGTTAATAGGTAGTGTAACTTTGCACGGTTACACAGCCAAACAGCAGGTTACAGCGCCAAGAGGGCGGTAACTTTTGCGGGTTACAGTAACTATTTATTTTTTCAGTTGCTACACTGACAGTGGACACAATTAAAAGCGGCATTAAGAAGGCAGAGCTTGATGGCGAAAATTGACTTAAAGAAAGAATTGAAGCAATTCTATAATCCTTCCGCGAAAGAGGTTGTTGCAGTTGATGTGCCAGCAATGAATTTTCTCATGATTGACGGAGAAGGAGACCCCAACACGGCACCGCAGTACGCCGCGTCAATTGAAGCATTATTCAGCGTTTCCTACGCCCTCAAATTCATGATCAAAAAGGGAACAGGCGTTGATTATGGTGTTATGCCTCTGGAAGGTTTATGGTGGGTTGACGACATGACAAAGTTCAGTGTAGAGCGCAAAGACGAGTGGAAGTGGACAAGCATGATTATGCAGCCCAAATACGTCACCGCCGAATACGTAAACGCGGCAATCGAAAACACACGCAAGAAAAAGGATTTGCCCGCACTGCCTAAACTGCGGTTTGAAAAGTTCCATGAAGGACCAGCAGTGCAAATCATGCATATTGGGCCTTTCTCGGCTGAGGAACCTAACATTGCAAAAATGCACGCCTTCATACAGAACAGCGGCCACACGTTAAGCGGTAAGCACCATGAGATTTACTTGAGTGACATACGCAAGACCGCACCTGAGAAGCTGAAAACAGTTTTAAGGCAACCTATGAAATGATGCCGCACGTTTATTGTGTTATTAAAAATCGGAGAGGTAAATGAGCAGTTGGAGAGCGTCGTCGAGAAACTCAAGCGAGTCGGACTAACCGAGTACGAAGCTAAAGCGTACTTGGCGCTGCTGAACACGCACCTGAGCACCGCCACGCAGGCGTCTGAGAAGTCAGGCGTGCCCCGCACGAAGATTTACGCGGTGCTGGAGGCGTTGCGGAACAAGGGCTGGGTGCGCGTGCGCTCAGGCGTGCCGTTGCTGTTTCAAGCCATCGAGCCGTTAAGGGTGTTCGAGAAGGCTAAGGAAGACTACGCTGAGTTGCTGGATTCCGTTAAGGCGACGCTCAAAGAAGAGGTGAACAATATGTGTGAAAAATTTGTGATAAAAAGATTTGACATAGGCTTAGAAGGGTTGAAAGAGGCGATTAAGAAGGCTAAAACCGTGGAAATCAACAACACCACCGCGGACTTCCTGAAGAAAGTAAGCGGTGTCTTCAGGCCAGATGCCATGGTGAAGGTGCTCATGTTTCCAGACGAGGCTAAACCAAGCAACATGCAGAACGTGCAGTTTAAGCAGGCTGAAGTAGCGATTGTGACCATTATGCGGAACAAGGAGGTGCCCTCAATTTCTATAATCCTCGACGAAAACAGAACATTCACGGCTTTCCAAGACCCAGTAGACCACAAGTACATCATTGACGAAATGCTGTATGACGAGTGCTCCAGATGCTTCTCTGAGTGGAGCAACTTAAGCTGGAGTTCCGCCACGCAACCATAGAGGTGAACAGTGAAATGCCGATTGTAGATGGAAAGTATGAGGCGAAGATTGGCACGACGTTTGCCACCGCGGAAGAGGGCATAGCTGAAATAAAACGCATGATTCAAAAGTCGCGGAGAATCCGCATAAGCAACATCCCAATGAGCTTGCTGGAAGAGCTGAAGCCGATGCTGAAGGACAAAGACCTGATGATAATTCTGCCCATAGGCGAAGAACCCACTGAAGAGCTGAAGCAGTTGGCGCCGACAGCCACCACCAAAGCACGAATATACGTTGACTACAAGGGACAAGAAGCCGCCTCAGGCTCAATCACCTTCGCAAACACGGTTTTCAACATTGCCTGGGCAAACGACAAGGTGCTCAACATATCCACGATGGAGTATGGCAAATGCGTCAAGTGCTTAGTAGGCACGTTTGATGGCGCTTGGCGATACTCCCAAAAATGGTAGAGCAAACACTTACCCTTTTTTTCTCATTTTTCGTGTTTCAGCACTTTTTCTGCTCAATTATAAGCTGCGCCGCTTGTTGCCCAAGTTTCCGAAACGTTTTATACATAACCTCACAAAATTCTATTACAAGCTCTTCCAGCAACAAGCGAAGAGATGTGGCGCATGAGCATCCACAGGTATCCAGGCGAGGAAACAGTAAGGCGACAGTGGCGCAAGCCAGAAACCACACTTAAACAAGTGGGCTTACGCGCAGGCATGGTTTTCATGGATATAGGCTGCGGAGATGGCTTCTTTACCCTTGCTGCTGCCCAGCTTGTAGGCAAAAAAGGCGCGGTTTACGCCGTGGACGCCGATGCCGCCGCCATCGAGAAGCTGAAGGATACCGCTACAGAAAAAGGCTTAACGAACATAACCGCGGAAATTGGGTCTGGGGAAGAAACAGTTTTCTGCGCCGCATGTGCGGACATGGTTTTCTATAGCCGAGTGCTCAACGACTTCAAAGACCCAGAAAGGGTTTTGCGCAACGCTAAGGCAATGCTTAAGCCCGCGGGGCAGCTGGTTAATTTGGACTGGAAGAAAAAACCCACTTTGTTCGGTCCGCCATTGCACATCAGGTTCAGCGAGGAACAAGCCGTAGACCTCATCAAAGCTGCAGGTTTCAGTGTAGAAAGCGTAAAATCCGCTGGACGCAACTTTTACATAATAACGGCTAGAACCGTGAACGCTTAGACTAGTACGCCTACAAGTTTGGTTCTTTCTAGCACTTCGCCGCCGTGAGGTGCCATTTCCAACTCTGCCGTAAGGTCTTTTCCTGCTTGATGGGCGCCGAAGTGGTCGCCGTCTAGCCAAAAAGAGCTTGCGGATACGTCGTAGACTTTGCCTTTGTACGCTACGTAAGCTGGTTTTCCGCCTGTGCCGTTGTACTCTGCAAGTTCTTCAAGTGCGAATTTTCTAGTTTCCTCAGTCAAAAACATCACTTCTAGTATGCTGTAAGAGGGAAAAGCAGGGTTTAAACATTTAGGCTGAACCAGCAAAAGGAGTCAGTACACGCGAAAGAGTTATAGACGGGTTAGCGTAAATGGCAAGTGAAAAGGCGCTTGGCTATGGCTGACCTGTTTGGAGTAGACCTTTCCCTCATAATTGAGATAATAATAATCGCACTCGTAGCACTATCTCTTGAACGGCTCTTCACACGGTACTTGTCGCGTTTCGCTAAGCGGGCTAAACTGGAACGCGGCGCCTCAAACAATCTAGTGCTTACCTTCCGAATACTAATCCTAATCGGAGCGGTGCTCGCAATAAGCCGAATAGGCGGATTACAAGCAGAATGGCTCGTGTCCATTTCAGCCCTCGGCGGCGCCGCGTTAGGTTTTGCATCCCAAAAAACGCTTGGAAACTTCATAGCGGGGCTTTTCCTGTTTGCTGCGCGCCCCTTCAGGGTTGGCGACTACGTGCGCATCGGAACCGTCGAGGGCATCGTGCAAGAAGTCACCATAAACTACACGAAAGTGCTCACGATAAGCAACAACACGGTTTCGATAAGCAACCTGCAGATTCTAGACCGCGACATAACAAACTTCACTTACGAAACCAAGCAAGACTTGGACCTGTACTGTTACACTTTCGAAGTAGGCTTTGACCACCGCGTATCCGCCGAGAAAATCGCGGAAGTCTTCAACGAAGTCTTCCAGAGACACATCCACATGCTTCCGAAGCAGCCAAGCTACATGCTTACGCGGTCAAGCGCGTTCGAACGCGTGTACACGGTTTACCTTTACGTGGAGCACGCTGAAGACATATTCACCCTACGACCCCAAATCGCCGAAGAAGTATTCAAACGCTGGGACAACGAAAGAGCACAAACATAACCAGAAGACGCCGCTTTACAAATTTTATATCCTGCTTTTACGCATTAACAGCACAGAGGCGACGTGACAAACAATGGCAAGAAATAACTCGGCAAGCAACAAGGCGCTTATGGCGAAAGCCGCAGCATTGGAGGGCTTGATTGATTATCAAGACGGCTCGGTGGTAAGCCGCACCGTGATCGACAAAACCGCGGGAACGGTAACGCTGTTTGCTTTCGACGAGGGCGAAGGCTTAAGCGAGCACACCGCGCCCTACGACGCGTTAGTCTACATAATAGACGGCGAAGCAGAAATCACAATATCAGGCAAGCCTGTGCGCGTAAAACAGGGTGAAATGACCATTATGCCTGCTAACGAGCCGCACGCGTTGAAAGCAGTGAA
>CAZYUQ010000077.1:0-7650 GCA_964650565.1 uncultured Candidatus Bathyarchaeia archaeon
GACCCTGACGCGCCCATGGGCACTTGGGATCACTGGGTAGTGTGGAATATTCCGCCCACCCGCAGCATAGCTGAGGACACTGTGCCTGGCGTTGAGGGCTTGAACACGTATAGGCGGCACTCGTATGGTGGACCTTGCCCTCCAGGCGGCACCCACAGGTACTTCTTCAAAGTCTACGCTTTAGACACCTTGCTCAGCTTAAGCTCAAACGCCACTAAACGAGATGTGGAAAAGGCGATGCAGGGTCACGTATTGGCAACGGGCGAGTTGATAGGGCTTTACCGCAGGTTCCGCTGAAGTGCGCCTTGAGCAGGTACCTGGCTGTGCATTTTTAGGGCAGCAGTTGCGGTTGTTGTCTTGAAAGAGAAAAAAGATGCGTGTGGCTAGTAGTTTTCGCACCATACTTCGAAGTAGCTTCGCGCGTGGCTGCAAACTGGGCATTTGTCTGGTACTTCGGTGCCTTCGAACACGTAGCCGCAGTTCCTGCACTTCCATTTTATCGGCTTGTCTTTCTTGAACACTTTGCCTTGCTTCACGTTCTCCAACAGTTTCAAGTAGCGCCTTTCATGGTACGCTTCCACTTTGGCAACAGCGCGGAAGGTTTGGGCTACTTCGCTGAAGCCTTCCTTGTCGGCTACTTCCGCAGCGTTCGGGTAAAGCGTGCCCCACTCCATTTTTTCGCCTTCCGCAGCGGCTTTCAGGTTTTCCGCTGTCGAAGCGATTACGCCTGCGGGGTAAGCGGCGGTTATCTCCACCATGCCGCCTTTAAGGTGCTTGAAAAACAGTTCCGCGTGCTCCTTCTCGTTGTCCGCTGTCTCTTGGAAAATTGCAGCTATTTGCTCGTAGCCTTCTTTTCGGGCTACGCTGGCGAAGAAAGTGTATCGGTTCCTAGCCTGTGATTCGCCTGCGAACGCGGCTAAAAGATTCTTCTCTGTTTCGCTGCCTTTAAACTCCATAAACTCGTTTCTCCTTAACAGTACACTAGCTCCAGCGGAAAATAAAAGGATTCTTTCTCCAGAATGCCAAAATGGCTTTTTCAGCGGCGAAATGTATATTTTAATCTGTCTCCAACAGTGTGTAATGCCGTAGAAAGGGCATGAGCATTTATGAATGAGAAACAAACTGAACCGCAGCCTAATCTTGAGGAGCAGTTGGCAGCGGAGAAACAGCGGTCAGAAGAGTACTTGACGCGCTTGAAGTATTTGCAGGCAGATTTTGAGAATTTGAAGAAGCGCTGTGACCGCCAAATGCAGGAAGTGAAGAACTACGGCACCGAACGCTTAATCATTGAGCTGTTGGATGTTGTGGACGAGTTGGAGCTGGCGCTTAAGACAGCGCAGCAATCTGATTCCGCTCAGGTGCTGATTGAGGGCGTTCAGATGACGCTTAAGAAGCTCAGAAAAGTTCTTGAGCAAGAAGGTGTTTCCTGTATAACTTGCGAGGGTAAAGTTTTTGACCCTTCACGGCATAACGCTATCGCCACAACAGAACGCGACGATGTTGACGGATGCGTTGTGGCTGAAGAAGTAAGAAAAGGTTACATCATGAAGGATAAAGTGATTAGACCCAGCATCGTCAAAGTCGCAGTTAACCCATCCCAGTCACAAAAGGAGAAATGGAAAAAATGAGCAAAACAAAATCAAGCGAGAAAGTGTTGGGCATCGACTTGGGAACCACAAACTCCGCTGCTGCCATATTTGAAGGCGGACGCGCCACGGTTATCCCAAGCGCTGAAGGACCAACAATGGCGGGCAAAATGTTCCCCTCAGTGGTTGCCTTCACCAAAGACGGGCAACTCCTGATAGGCGAACCAGCAAAGCGACAAGCAACCGCCAACCCAGAAGGAACAATTTTTGAAATAAAACGCAAAATGGGCACCAAATACAAGGCAAACGTTTACGGGAAAGAATACACGCCCCAGCAAATCTCCGCTTTCGTCCTGCAGAAGATCAAGAAGGACGCGGAAACCTACTTGGGTACCACAATAAGCAAAGCCGTCATCACGGTGCCAGCGCATTTTGATGATAACCAGCGGCAAGCCACTAAAGACGCAGGCGAAATCGCAGGCTTCGAAGTAATGCGCATAATCAATGAGCCTACTGCTGCATGCCTTGCTTATGGCGTGGACAAGGTAGAGAAGGAAATGAAGATTTTGGTGTTCAGCTTCGGCGGCGGCACGCATGATGTTACGGTGATGGATTTCGGTAAGGGCGTTTTCCAAGTGCTCTCCACCAGCGGTGATACGCAGATTGGCGGCACAGACGTGGACAAGGCGGTTATGGACTACATTGTGGACGAGTACAAACGGCAGACGGGCATTGACTTGACGGGCGACAAGATGGCTATGGCACGGCTTAAGGAAGCTGCGGAAAAAGCGAAAATCGAGTTGTCAGCGTTGATGAGCACGGACATTGACTTGCCCTTCATAACCTCGGACAGCGCAGGACCCAAACACCTGCATTTAACGTTGACACGGGCTAAAGTTGAAGCTTTAGCGCAGCCTGTTGTCCAGAAAACGGAGAAAACAATTTTGAAGGCGTTGGAGGACGCGAAGTTGACGCCTACAGGCATTGACAAGATAATTCTCATCGGTGGTATGACGCGGATGCCTCTTGTGCAGCGGTTTGTGGAGCAGATAATGGGTAAGACGGTGGAGCGCGGGGTTGACCCGATGGAGTGCGTAGCCGTTGGCGCTGCTATACAGGCGGCGGTGATTACTGGTGAAGTTACTGATTTGTTGTTGTTGGATGTTACGCCGTTGTCGCTTGGCGTGGAAACTCTTGGCGGCGTGTTCACGCGCATACTGGAGAAGAACACCACGATTCCCACAAAACGCAGCCAAGTGTTCAGCACGGCGGCTGACTTCCAAACCGCAGTTACCATCCACGTGTTGCAGGGCGAGCGGGCTATGGCGTCGGATAACGTGTCTCTTGGCATGTTTAACCTTGTGGATATTCCGCCTGCGCCGCGTGGTGTCCCGCAAATCGAGGTCACTTTCGACATTGATGCTAACGGCATTTTGAACGTGACTGCCAAGGACTTGGGCACGGGCAAGCAGTCGAAGATTACGATTACGGCGTCTACGAAGCTTTCGAAGGAAGAGAAGGAACGGTTGATTAAGGATGCGGAGCAGTTTGCTGAGCAGGATAAGAAGAAGCGTGAAGAGGCTGAGTTGCGAAACACCGCTGACACGCTTGTTTATACTGCGGAGAAAACTAAGAAGGATTTGGCGGACAAGTTGACGCAGGAGCAGTCGGGCAAAATAGACGCGGCAGTGACGGTGTTGAAGGACGCGTTGGCGGCTAGTGATATGGCGCAGGTGAAGGCGAAGTCTGATGAGTTGCAGAAGGTTTTGCAGGAAGTGGGCACGGCGGTTTATCAGCAGGCAGCCGCTGAGTACGCGAAGCAGAAGGGGCAGCCGGGTCAGGACGCAGCAGGTGCTGCGGGCGTTGCGGATGCTTCAGCCGCGCAAGGCGGGGCGGATAAGGAGAAAGTTGTTGATTCAGACGATTACAAGGTGAAGTGACAGCCGAAACAGTTTTGATTAAGAAGTTGCATTTCGAATCTAACGGTAAAGCGCATGGCTGAGAAGCGAGATTACTACGAGGTTCTAGGCGTTCAACGCAACGCGGGTAAGGACGAAATTAAAGATGCGTACAGAAAACTCGCTATGCAGTATCATCCTGACAGGAACAAGGCGGCTGACGCGGAAGAAAAATTCAAGGAAATAAGTGAAGCGTACGCGGTTTTGTCTGATGACCAGAAGCGCCAGCAGTACGATATGCTGGGGCACGCGGGTTTTGACCAGCGCTATTCGCAGGAGGATATTTTCCGCGGAGCCGACTTCAACTCCATATTCCGCGATTTAGGCGGCGGTTTCGCTGAGATTTTGCGCCAGATTTTAGGCGGCGGTTTCGGAGGTGGGTTTGGGGGAGGTTTTGGCGGAGGATTCGGTCAGCGCATCAACCGCGGGCAAGATTTGGTTTACGAGTTGGAAGTGACTCTGGAAGAGGCTGCCACTGGCACGGAGAAGGAGATTGAAATTCCCCGAACCGAGAAATGCGAAGTCTGTAATGGTTCAGGTGCAAGCCCTGGTACTTCGCCGAAGACGTGCCCTCGATGCCACGGTGAAGGCAAAATCCAGCAGATGCGTAAGAGCAGTTTTGCGATGTATGTTCAGGTTACGCCTTGTCCTGAGTGTAGGGGAAGAGGTGTGCTTATTGAGTCGCCTTGTCAGGATTGTCGTGGTTCTGGTGTGGTTAAGAAGCGCCGTAAGATTAGTGTGAAGGTGCCGATGGGTATTGATGAGGGTTATCAGCTTCGGCTTAGGGGTGAAGGTGAGACGGCGCCTAATGGTGGTGAAGCGGGCGACTTGTATGTGCTTGTGCGCGTCCGTCCTAACGAGCTTTTTGCGAGGGATGGTGATGACTTGTGGCATGTGGTGGTTATTGGTTATCCTCAGGCGGCGCTTGGCGCTGAAGTTAGTGTGCCGACGTTGGAGGGGCCTGCTACGGTGAAGATTCGTGCGGGGACGCAGCCTGGTGAGGTTATTCGTTTGAAGGGGAAGGGTATGCCTCGGTTTAGGGGTTACGGTAAGGGTGATTTGTTGGTGCGTGTTGCTGTTGAGGTTCCTGAGAAGCTTTCTTCGCGGCAGCGTGAGTTGCTGGAGGAGTTGGCGAAGGAACTTGACCAAGACGTGAAAACTAAGCGTCACAGGTTTCGCCTTTAAGCGTTACGCGGCTTAGTGCGGGGTAGTGGTTGGCAAGCTTTTTAAACAGAACACGCGTAAACGTGTTAGCGGGAGTTTCTGGAGGGGAAAAGTTGTATGTCGCTTAATGTGGATAGTGCGTGGGTAACTCTGGCGGTGAACGTGGTTGTTAACGTTGTGGTGTTGGCGCCTGTTTTGTGGGCTTCAGGCAGGCTGTTGGCGGGCAAGGATAAGGCGAGGTTCACGGATGCGTTGTGGATTGTGCTGCTTGGCACGTTAATTGGCGCTGGCTTCAACCATTTCTTTGCGCAGAGCCTTGGCTTCTTCACGGGGATAATTGCTTCCATCATAATGCTGATTATTTGGCTGGGTTTGGTGAAGCATTTCTTTGACTGCGGCTGGCTGAAGGCGTTAGCCATAAGCATCATAGCCGTGCTGATATTCATGGCATTAACCATCGTGCTGTCAATAATCGTTCTATCCCTGTGGTTCTAGCCTGAACCGTAATTGCCCTTCACCCCTTTTTTTCTTGGCGTTGTCTGCTTCGCGGCGAGCTTGCAGAACGCTTAAATTTTAAACCGCGCTTAACTGCTGCATGTGATGCTTATGGCGTACTGTTCTAAATGCGGCGGAAAACTCCCCAAGGATGCTTCTTTCTGCCCGAAATGCGGCGCCAAAACCCTGACGGGCACAGCAGCAAACGCTACACCGCAGTCTGATGAGTTGAAGGAAGCGTTTGCTAAAATGAGCCAAGAGCTTGAGAAAGCTTTCACTTTAGCTGCTAAAGAGATGCAAGCGGCTTTTCAAACGGCAAGAGAAAACATCCAAAAATCATACTACAAAGAGCCCGTTGTGTGTCCAAGCTGCGGTGAAAAAAACTCTGGTAACGCTGTTTTCTGCTTTAAATGCGGCAAAAAACTAAACACCAAATAGAAGCACCGCGAAACTATATGTAAAAACACCAGCAGAAGTATGTGGAATAGAAATCGAAGGAAAATAAGTGACTGATTCTGATTCAAGCTGCAAGTATAAACTCTATTTTTGAATAAAGCCAAATCTTAAATACGCTTTGAGATAATGTTACTTTTTGATGCTTGCAGAACAATAAACGAATCTTAGTGATAATAATGGGAAAGCGAACTAAATCTGCTCAATCAAAACATAATGCCAGAGTCAGAGAAATTGCCAACGCACTTGAGAAAAACGATTGGACGGTAAAAGCAGACCTTAAAGGCTATGAAAAACCTAATCCTATTGGTAAGGAGGAAAAAATACCTGACATTGAGGCACATAAAGCTGGTGCTACCCGTCTTTATGAAGTTGAAACACCCGAGACAGTGGAGAGAGACAAGGATCAAAGAGCCACATTTAAACGAAGCGCAAGTCAAAAGCAAAGAACATCTTACCATGAAGAAGTTGTAGAATAACTAAGGATATGCGTGGTAAGCTTATCACCCGAAAAATGAGATAGAGCTTCGTGCCGACAGCGGACACAAAACTTATAACAAAAAGCAAAACAATAGGCAACTGAGAGAGAATCAGTTGCAAAAGAAGACACTTGAGATTATTGGAATTATTTTGGTTGTTTTTGTAGCAGTAGGGTTTGTCTCATTTTTAGGGATAACTCAAATCGTAGGGGTTCCTCTATGGTGGACTTTCAGAAATATTCACGAAATGAGTGTCATAGGGCTTACGAAACTTTTAATCGAAGTCGCCCCAGAAGCACCAATGAATATTGGAGACGAAATAACGGTTACTGTGACTAATTCATCAAGTAAACTGCCAGTCCAAGATGCTGAAGTGGATGTGATAAAGGACAGTATGAGCTTTAAGTTTTACACTGACTCTAATGGTCAAGCAACTTTTGAATATTTAGGAGAAGTCACAGTCGTTCAAGCTCAAATGGATGGGATTAACCCATCTCAACCTGTGGCGATTCCTAAAGTTCCAGATACTTGGGTGAGAGAAACTTACATATCTCTCATAGGTGGTGGTGTAATAAGCGGATTTTTCAGTGCATTGTTTGGCTTTATGTTTGAGAGAACTCTGTCCAAGAAACATAAGGTCACTCGTACTTCTAAAAAGAAGTGACTTTTTGTGTTTTTCAGATTTTGCGCTATTCGAAAATAGTAAAAGAAATTAGGGCAGTCTGTATTATTTGATAGGCATGGATAAGGAAACAAAATCAGGATATATTGCAGGAATACTTTTCCTACTGGTTTTTTTCGCCTTTTTATCATCCATAATTAATATTGGCTTGGATAAGCTGGACTTGTTATATTCGATTCTTACTGCAACCTTTGGCATACTTGGATTTGGGAGCTTATGGAAACCAAAAACAATTGGAGCGGTTGCAACGGCACTAATAGAAATGTTTACTAAAGACGCAGAAAAATCAAGTTCGCATTCACATAATAAACAAGTGCAGAGAAAATCCTCAGGGGTTCAAGTGATGACAGGCGACCAATCAAACGTTAATGTTATAGTCCATTCGGGAAAAAAAGGACAAACTGAGAATCCAAAAGAAGAAGGACAAAAAGAATTTCTTCGTAAAGAAACAATAGAAATGAACCCGTCTGATAGTTTTTATTATGAATTTGAATTTCCTAAAAAAGACCATCTAAGAGGCGAAATATCATCTACCAGTCGTATTGATATTCACTTCTTGGATGAACCTAATTTCGATAAGTGGAGTAGAGGACGCAGATATTTTGAACCTGAAGAAAGCAACGAAGGCGTTTTAGAGACTAATATTGATTATGAAGTTCCTAAGAGGGGAACATGGTACGTAATAATTGAGAACAACGGAAGAAAAACAGCCACAGTGAAAGTTCTGTTGTATTAGAAGATACAAGAGATAAACTTTTTTTATCTATAGGGGGTAGGGTCGCTATTGGCGTTTTTCCAGCTCAATAGCATGTTGAAAACACGAACCTATTTGG
>CAZYUQ010000078.1:0-7609 GCA_964650565.1 uncultured Candidatus Bathyarchaeia archaeon
GCCAGTTCCATCGAGAAAAAGGCGCAGCCATGACCATAGTGCTCAGGGAAGTGCAGAACGTAGAAGGCTTAGGCATCGCAGACATCGACAAAAACAACCGCATCCGATGCTTCGTAGAAAAGCCACTGCCGAAAGACGCGCCCAGCAACCTTGCTAACACAGGTTTATACGTGATTTCACCTGAAATCAAAAAGGTCTTCAAAGAAAAAGGCGTCAAACAAATAATCGAAGAGAAAAACCGATTAGACTTCGGTTACGATTTCATACCCTACCTGACGCAAGCAGGGTACCCCGTGTACGGTTACACGTTGAAGGGCAACTGGTTTGACGTGGGCACGCCGAAGAACTATTTGGAAGCCATGAAAAAACTGCTCAATGGCGGCTTCAGCATGCTCACCGACTTCGGCGGCAGAATCAGCGAAAAACAGAACATTTGGGTTCAGGGCGAAAGCAACGATTCAGAACAGAGAAGACAAGAAATCATCCGAAAAGTCAAACAAGGAAAAATAGAGCTTGAAGGCGCAGTGCTAATCGGAAGGCACTGTCAAATAGAAGACGGCGTAAAAATAGTAAACTCATGCATTGACAACTTCACGCGAATCGGGAAAGGCGCCACCATAGAAAACTCGGCAATCTTAGACAGGGTCATAATCGGCGAAAAAGCTGAAGTGTCAAACAGCATCATCGGCAGACACGCCACGATCCGCTCCAGCAGCCGCAAACAAACAAAAATAAGCGCTGTCTCAGTCATCGCAGACGATGTCACCATAGAAGAAGGCAGCACATTGACAACAGCAAAAATCTACCCGCACCAACACGTAAGAGGAGAACTCCAAAACCAAACGCTAATGCCAAGCTAAGCCTTAAACCACTTAAAAATCAAGTACTTCGTTTTCTCCGCATCCAAATCAGGCACAGCGATGATGAACCTTTTCCGCACTGTTGTTGCCAACCGCCCAGCCTTAACAATCTCCGTCGCGGAAATATCCGACTTCACGTTCTTCACGGAAACCATGTACGGCGCATGCTCCACGCCTGGACCGTACTTGTAAACCGCAAAGTCA
This sequence comes from uncultured Candidatus Bathyarchaeia archaeon, assembly GCA_964650565.1. Lineage (GTDB taxonomy): Archaea > Thermoproteota > Bathyarchaeia > Bathyarchaeales > Bathycorpusculaceae > JAOZHU01. The sequence goes on from CAZYUQ010000078.1 coordinate 1,065, forward strand.
CAGCCAAACTTGATGCCTGGCGTAACAATCAAGCCGCTGCCCCGCAGGTCACGGTAAACAGCGTACTTCTCGTCAAACTCCTCGTACAACACCCGCGCCTTCTGCCTGAGCTGCCTAAGCCCAACCTTGCGCTTTGCTGAATCGTAAACGACGATTTTACCTGTCTCAGCCAAGTACAAGCCCTCCATCAAATCTAAAATCAAAGGAACTTGGAACTCGGGAATTTTCGGCTTCGCAATCCCGAGCGGCTTGCCGTAAAACCCAGTCTTGTACAACTGCGAACCCTCCTCAGAATCCCACACTACAAGAAAATTTTCGATCAACTCAACCTTAATTTTAGCCATTGCAGGGTTTCGCTCGCTGTTACATTATGAAGGACAACACTCGCGCGACATCAGCTGCGTCCTCGGCTTTGTCCGCAGAGTCCTCCAGCAGTTGAAGAACGTCTTTCAATAGGAGTAGGACTGGCAGGTCAATTTTGCTGCTGAGAATTTTGATTTCCAGTTCACGGTAAAGGTCGTCTACGACTCTTTCGGCGATTTCAACATCTTTGGCTTTCTCCAAAGTTTTAGCTGAACCGTAGCTTAGAACCATCATTGTTTCTCTTAACCTGAGCACCGTGTCGAGAACAGCCTCGGAAAGCTTTAACAAGCCAGTTTTTAGGTCGCTTGAGACGTTCCAGTTGTGCGTCATTATCTCGATGAGGCGGAAGGCGATGCCTTCAGAAAAATCTGCTATTTCGCTGGTCAGGTTTGTGAACCGTAAAAAGTCTTCTCGGCTTACAAGAATGGCGCCTATTTCAGCTAGTTCCTGCGAAACCATGCGTCTAGCCTTGATAACGTCCTCTTCGTCTTTTCGGATTTCAACGAAAAGTTGCTTAGCCAGTTCTTTGTCGCCTTTCACAAAATGCTCAACCATACGCGGAGTCTTCCTGGTAAGCTCTAGAACTTTCCGTAGAGTATCTTGGCAAACATTTAAGGCTCTGCGTTTCACACGCTCTTCTGTTTCCGCTGGAAGCACCAAACCGATTTCCCGCCACAGTTCATCGCTTAACTGTTCTAAGTGGTAGTGTGCACGTACATTAAAAAAGCTAGCTACTCACCCGCCAGCAAAGCGGCTAAATCCTCAAAGTTAATTTTTCCCAGAAAATACTTGTGCAACAGCTCAGGCAAATCCTTAATCGGGCTTCTAACTTGCCGCCACGAATCACGGTCACGCACCGTGACTGTGTCATCATTCAGCGTGTCATAGTCAACCGTTATGCCCAAAGGAACACCTGCTTCATCCGCGCGCGCGTACCTTCTGCCTATCGAGCCTGTTTCGTCAAACTCAACCATGAAGCCAGCCTCAGCCAACACCCTGTGCACTTCCGCTGCTTTTTCCACCAGCCCATCCTTGCCCATCAAAGGGTAAACGCCAACCTGCACAGGCGCAATGCCCCGCGGAAAACTCATAAGCACGCGGTCATCCTTCACGCGGTAAGCGTACTCCAATGCCACATAAAACAGCCTGTCCGACCCAAAACTGGGTTCAACCACGTGTGGAATAAAACGTACGCCGCGCACAACAGTTTTCTGCATGCTAACGTCCACATGCTCAGGCAAAACCTTGTAGCTCTCAACCATGTAGTAGCCATTTGCCTTCAGCGAAGCCGCTACCTCCTCAGGCGCGGCTTTCGAAAGCAACTCAGCCACCTTTGCCGCTTCTTTCTTGAACTCGGGTCCAAGCTTCGCCATCACGGGCTTCACAGCAAGCTGTTCCTTCTCAACTGGCGTCGGGTATTCTTTGAAGACGCGTAAGTCTGCACCGCTGGCTTTCATGTGGCAGGTCAAATCGTAGTCTGTGCGATAAGCGTGCCCTGAGACTTCAACCCAGCCCCAGCGTTCAACGTGCACTTCTTGGTCGAAGCTTTGAGCCGCATAGTGGGCTTTTTCCCACGGAAGTTTTTCTATGAAGCGTTGTTTCTCCGCTGGGACACCAAGCTCAATTAAAAGTTTTTTCGCCATAGCCATGAAGAAGGCTTGCCACTCAGCGCGGATTATCTTCTTGGCTAGGGCGTCTTTAACTGTTAACTCCACAGTTTCTTCAGAATCCTTCAGCCTCGTCTCCGCCAGCAGAATGCGCAACGTCTCGTTCTCCACGTTCTTCAGCAAACTGCACCGGGGTTCTTCGGGGTCAAAGAAAAACTCCAAATCCGCTATCGTGAACTCCCTCAGCCTAATCAGCCCCTGCCTAGGTGAAATCTCGTTTCGCAGAGCATGCCCTATTTGGATTACACCGAAAGGAAGCTTTTCCCGTGCCATGGCGTAGAGGCGGTTGAACTCCACAAAAATGCCCTGTGCCGCTTCGGGTCTGCCGTAGCCCGTTGCGCCCGTGTACGGACCAATGGTTGTTATGAACATTGTTAGAAACTGCTGTGGAGTGTTGAAGGTGCCGCCGCAGTCGGGGCACGTTATGTCATGCTTCTCCAGCGCAGCTTGGATTTCTTGCAGGCTCATTTTTTCAGCCTCTTTGGAAGTGATTTTGGCGTATTCTTCCAGCAGGTGGTCGGCGCGGAAACGTTTGTTGCATTTGACGCATTCGACCATGGGTTCTTTGAAGTGGTCCACGTGTCCTGAGGCTTCGAAGACTTTGCCGGGCGTGATTGCGGAGGATTCCATTTCGAGGATGCCTGTTTGTTTCACGAAAAGTTCCCTAAGCTTGTTTTCGATGTTCTGTTTCAGCCTTGTGCCTAGTGGCCCGTAGGTTACGAAGCCGCCTACGCCGCCGTAAATTTCGTAGGAGTTCCAGAAGAATCCTCTGCGTTTTGCTAACTCGTTGACGGCTGTGAACTTGTCAGCATTATCTGAGTCGGTCAATTCTTAATCCACTCGGTTTAGGGTTAATATCTCAAAGAAATTAAAGTTTGCTAAATGGAGTTGCGCTTTGTTACTCACAAATGCTATTCTGGTGGGAGATGCTCCGCAACACGCGCGTTCTGCATTTTCCCAGCTTCATCCACATCAAACTCAAGCAGCACACGGTCTGTCAAGTTGTCTTTACCGTTAAATTCCGTTTGGCAATGTCCACACTGGATGTCAGACTCCAACTCAACAAGGAACCATGAGGCGTCAACGTGCAGGTTGCCGCAGTTTGGGCAGCGCACCACAGTCAAATCCAGCCAAGCGCTCATGCAAACAAGCCTCTTACAGTGCAATAGGGCAGCGTAGCTTTTTATAAGGCAATCGCAAAATAAAAGCCCAACAAAGGGTGATGATAATGTCCAAGGTAAAAGTCGCATTAATCGGCGTAGGTAACTGCGCCTCAGCCTTCCTGCAAGGCTTACAGTATTATGCTAACTGCGAAAAAGATTGCGTGGGACTACGCAACCCCAGCCTAGGCGGCTTAAGCACAAGCGACATCCAAGTGGTTGCAGCGTTTGATGTGGACCAACGTAAAGTTGGAAAAGACTTGGCTGAAGCCATATTCGCTGCGCCGAACAACGCGCCGAAAGTTGCTGAGGTGCCTGCAACAGGCGTAATCGTCAAGAAGGGACAGTTGCTGGATGGTTTGGGCGAATGCACCAAAAGCGTTGTGCAAGTCAGCACAGCGGCAGATGCAGATGTTGCAGGTGTGCTCAGGGAAACTGGGGCGGAAGTGGTGGTTAATTTGCTGCCGAGCGGCGCAGTTAAAGCTTCGCGGTGGTACGCTGAGCAGGCGCTGGCGGCAAAATGCGCGTTTGTGAACGCTACGCCTAACTTCGTTGCGAGTGATGCTGCGTGGGCTAAACGTTTCGCTGATGCTGGTTTGCCTTTGGCGGGCGACGACTTGGTGGATCAGGTAGGCTCAACCGCTTTGCATAAGACGTTGCTGAAGTTGCTTTCGATGAGCGGGGTGAGGATTACGGAGACTTACCAGTTGGATGTGGGCGGCGGCACAGAATCACTGGACACGCTGGACAGGAGCCGTGACGCCAAACGTGCGATTAAGACGCAGTCTGTGGCGGCATCTTTGCCGTATAAGGCTGAAGTGGTGGCTGGTTCAACGGATTACGTGGATTTCCTGCAGAACAAACGCGACAGCTACTTCTGGATTAGCGGCGTGTACTTCTGTAATGCGCCGATGCGGATTGATTTGAAGTTTAGCACGGTGGATGCGCCGAACGCGGGTTCCGTGCTGTTTGACATCGTGCGAGCTATGAAAATAGCGTTGGAAAAGAAGCTGAAAGGCGCAGTGTTGCCCGTGTGCGTTTACGCGTTTAAGCGTCCGCCGCAGCTGGTGCCGCTGGAAACCGCAGAAAAACTGTTCACGAACTTCATAGCGGAAAACTCTAAGCATTAGAAGCCAGCAATAAGCAGAATTTTCTATATCATGATTTGCTTTGAAGGTTCAAATATTAGGTCAAATAGAGTGTAATATGCCACACTTATGGACAAGTAAATATCGCTCTGTCACTTGGATGCCCAATATGCTTTGAAACGACAACCCATATTTTCTGCGGTATCCCTTCGAGTGCGACTGGATGAAAACGTAAATGTGTTCCCTCTTTGAATGCCTGTGCATAGCCATCTACAATCGGCTTGTGTATAGGCACGAAGCATGGCAATTCTTCAGTGGATAATGTAGAAGGACCGATAAAAAAGTCAAAATGCAGGAATTCACCTATGTTCAAATTCATATGATCAAGTGTTGTAAGATGAAAAATTGCATCCTTTCGAGCATCTATTAGTAACTTAGCTCGTCTATCTGAATCTTGGGGTGGCGAAGAGAAAGTCATAGAAAGCTCCTCAGGAGTTGTTTCAAGAATATGAGGACCCTGTATTGTTAAACCAAACCAAAATACGATATCGTCTTTAATCATTTTTGTTTTTAATGACCGAAGATGACTTTTCTTAGTTCCGTCAGGCTCGAGAATTGTCATGTGCCAGCTACGAAAACCTGGTTCTATTGTGATATGATCAACAAATCCAGTACTTTTAATGCTTTGGAACGTATTTTTAGAGAAAGACCAGTTGGCTTTCCTTTCAATGAGTCCTGGATAGAAAAGAAGACGTTTTCCAGGAGTAAAGCATAAAGTACCTAAAATGTGCGAAGGCTGTCCTCCTATTCTGAAGAAAACGTAGTTTATCCGTCCAATAGGTTTACCTTCTTCAATAAGTTGCCTATATGGTCTTGCCAACGCACAGGATATAGAAGTGCTTTTTCCTTGACCGAATTTTGGACCAGTAATAGACCATAAAAGTCGAGATAGACGACCCTGCGGCTTCCAATTTAAAACCATCAGTATAGTGTCCTGACCATTAGCTCTTGCTAATTCCTTCTTTTTACGAGGAAACCGTCTGGTTCTCATTGATAAAACAATAATGAAAACAACAAATAAATATTTGAACTCTACGAGGAAAGAATGTGTTGCAGATTTATGTGCACTTATTAGAGCGTAACTATCTTAGTGGCGATTTTTTCCAGTTCACGGATGATTTTCTCTTTTGTTCCAGTCTGCCGTATTTGCTGTTTCAGCAGGTCTATTGTCTTGACTGGAGTTGGGTCTATTTTGCGTAGAATTGCTAGGTAGACGCTTGTGAAGTCGCCGATGCATATGGTGCTCAACATCTTTGCCATTGCAGTTTCACCTTGAGTCCACACTTCGAACGTGTTCGACACTGCAGGCTGCATCAAAGTTTTTGTGGTTTCGATTCTGCTACGAACTTCCGCTGGTTCAGCTTTGTCTCTTATGAGGAGGGCGGAGAAGTTTTTCGTTAGTTCGCCGTGCTGCTCCCAGCCTACGATTTCGTTGTGGTTAAGTTCGGAGAAAACCTCCCATTTCGCGGGCAACTTGCTGTTCTCGTTAAACTGCGTCTTGAAACGTTGCGCAACAGCGCGGTAAAAGCCAAAGCCGTAAACGACAGGAACAGTTCCGCAAATATTGGATGCCAATGACTTGGAGAAGTTGTCGGTTAGGGGTTTTTCAGGCGAGTTGGCAACGCTCACTTGCTTCAAGGCGTTGATGGTTGCAGAGATTTCAGCGTCAACATCTGAAACTAAACCCATCTTCTCCAGCAGTATGGGCAGGGGCATAAACAGGTACGGCAACGTTGCCCGAGGAGCCATCCCCACGGGAACCCACAAGTGTGGAACAGCAAGCTTTTCAGCAAATTTCTGCAATGCGCCGCCAGAGCTTATGCACACCGTCATGCATCCGCGTTTAGTTGCGTCCAGAAAGGCACCGAGGGATTCTTCGGTTTCGCCCGAATAGCTTGTAACAAGCACTAAAGTGTTTTTGCCCGCGTAAGCTGGCAATGTGTATTCTCGGTTGACTTCGATTGGTATGGTTATTTTGTTTCTTGTCCAGTCTTTCAGGAGTTCGCCGCTGATGGCTGAGCCGCCCATGCCCACTACAACAATGTTTGCAGGTTTAGGATAGCTGACTGAAAGTTTTTTGGCTATTTTTGCAGCTTCCGCGTAATGCTTAGGCGCTTCACTGCAAAACGAGAGCATGTTGCTTTTGTCGATTTCACGGATTTCATCTATATCGTCTAATGGTGACTTTGCCATGTTCACTTCACACC
>CAZYUQ010000079.1:0-7547 GCA_964650565.1 uncultured Candidatus Bathyarchaeia archaeon
CTTCAGCGCCCAACTGTTAGCCTCAAGCAAATCCCACGGACGTCCAATGTCCAGCCAATCACTCTTCGAAATCTCAGCCGCCAAAGCCGATTTGCCGTTCTTAGCCAGCAACGAAAGCGCATCCGTGAGCTCCCATTCACCGCGAACCGAAGCCTTAACCTGCTTTATTTCACTAAAAATCTCCTTGGAGAACACGTATAATCCTGCGTTGGCCAGATTCGACGGTGCCTCGTCAGCACTTGGCTTTTGCTCTACGCGCGTGACGCGGTTCGCATCAGCCAACTCAATTATGCCGTAGCTTTCAGGCTTTTCCACGGGCACAACAGCCATCACAGCAGTAGGCTTCTCCGCCGCAAACAAGTCAATAGTCTGCTTCAGAGCTTCTGGAGCAAACAGCAAATCGCCGTAAACCAGAACAAAATCGCCGTCCACAAACGGCTCAGCCACACTCACAGCATTACCCGTTCCAAGCACGGCTGATTGCTCAACATACTCCAGTTTCAAGCCCAGTTTTGCGCCGTCGCCGAAGTACTGGCGAATCGCATCAGCCATGTAATGCGTGACTATTACGGCTTCGGTTATGCCACAGGCTTTCACCGCTTCCAAGCAGTGCTCAAGAATTGGTTTTCCCCCTACGCGAATCAGATGTTTGGGTCGTGTAGAGGTTACTGGATGAAGCCTCACGCCTTCGCCGGCAGCTAACAGCACCGCTTTCATTTCTTCTCACCCTCAACATGCTTTTTAACCAACGCGTTGCCCTGCTGCATTATGTCGTTGGCTACTTTTAACGATTCACCTTCCACAGTCACCCTGATGAGTGGTTCAGTTCCCGAAGCCCGAATCAGCAGCCAACCGTTTTCAAGAGCTAAGCGCACGCCGTCAACCGTGGAGAAATCCGTGTAAGCTGGAAAAACAAGCTTGATGCTTTTCTCAATTTCCGCGACCGCTTGCTGCTTCAATTCGTTTTCGCAGGCCATGTTCTCGCGCAGCGTCACGTATTCAGGCACTGCGGCAACAAACTCGCGCAAGCTCTTGCCTTCCTCCTCCAACGCCTTAAACATCAGCACCGCTGAAAGCGGTCCATCAGGACAGAAATGGAAGCTTGGGTGCACCCACGCGCCGCAGGGTTCGCCGCCGAAAACAGCGTTCAAACGTTTTATGGCTTCAGAAATGTAAACGTCGCCAACTCGTGTTCGCACAACTGTGCCGCCTTCCGCTTTGACCATCGTCTCAACGCACATCGAGGCTTCAACGCTCGTCACCACTGTTCCGCCGCCGTTCTTTTTCACGGCGTAAGCGGAAAACGCTGCAAGCGCAGTGTCAAAATCCACGAAATCGCCTTGCTCATCAATGAAGGCTACGCGGTCACCGTCGCCGTCGAAAGCTACGCCAACCTCGCCGCCAACCGCCTTGACAACCTGCGCTAAGTCCCGCAGAGATTTGGCAGTAGGCTCGGAACTTCTCGCTGGAAAGAACCCGTCAGCCTGAGCGTTCAAAGCAGTCACATTGCAGCCCATAGCCTTCAGCACCGCAGGAGCCATGTGGAATGTGGCGCCGCAGCCCGGGTCCACGACAACACGCCACGGCTTACGCAACGCCACGCTGCTGCACACCATCTCAATGTACAGGTGGCTAACATCAGCAGGTGCAGCGTTGCCGACGCCGCGCCAATCTGCCAACGCAAAATTGCCTTCATTGATTATCTGTTCAACTGTGTCTTGGCTTTCATCAGCGTAGGACACTGTGTCGCCGCTGAAAATTTTAATGCCGTTGTACATGGGCGGGTTATGAGAAGCCGTAAGCATAAAACCCACATCCGCCTGCAAAGCCTTAGTTAAATAAGCCAGCACGGGCGTAGGCACAACGCCGATTAAAGACACATTCACGCCGCTTGCTAAAAGCCCAGAAACCAACGCGTCTTCAAGCATTGCGCCTGAAACCCGTGTGTCCCGCGCCACGAGCGCTTTCTGAGCTTTCGCGTGAGTAGCCACAGCTGCACCTACTTTGCAGGCTAACGCTGGCGTTAAGTCAATGTTTGCTAAGCCGCGCACGCCTGAACTACCGAACAGTTTAGCCAAATCCTGCACCATCCATTGCATATTTGAGTGCTTTCAGGGTTAAAAGGCTAATTCGCCTAAAATAAGTTAAGCCTAAAAACTAACGCTGAGCCTGCTATGTGCCTGCAGAGTTTCTGATGAATTTCGCCAACTTCTGCCGCGTTGGATGTTCACCATCGGGGTCAGCGAGGTAGCAAGCGGCAACAGCGTTCGCCAAGGCTAAACGGCACTCGTCGGAAAGCCCGTTTCCGTCGCCTACGATGTTTCCTGCGTTCCAAGCGTCGCCTGCGCCCGTGGCTCTTAAAGCTTGGATTTTGAAGGCGGGAACCACAGTTTCGTTTTTCGCGGTGAATGTTGCTGAGAAGCTGGTGGTGTGCAAGTCAATCCGCGCCTGCAAATGCTTAGCCAAAGTTCTGGCGGCTTCCATAGCTAACTCTTCAAAGCGCAGTTTTCCACGCTGCACGCTTATCTCATTGTCCAGTAGTGCCGCGTAGCTGATTGCCTCATTTTCATTAACGCTTAAAACATCTAGTTGTCTGGTTTTCAAAACTTTTTCCATCAGCTCAGGCATCTTGGCGCTGTTCGGCGTGGGGTCTGCCGTGTCATAATACGTTTTGCCCTTCCCTTTCGCTTTTGCCCTGCCGAAAACAGCCTGAGCCAACGCGGTTCCGAATTTCCTTGTGCCCACCCAGTTAAACAAGCAGACGTAATCTGCACGTTCAACCACATCATAATCCTCATCTGTCAAGCTGGATGGACCGAAATCAGCTAGTGAGCCTACGTCTCGGAGCATGACGTTAGCTTTGCCTGTTTCAGACTTGAACTCCAATGCGGTTGTCACTGACGCTTTCGCTGAAAGCTTAACATGTGAAGTGTCCACGCCGTAGCGTTTAAGGTGGAAGTTGATTTGCTGAAGCCCCAGTTTGCTTGTGCAGACTATGGGCGTGACTGCTGCGCCCAATGCGGCTAAGGCAGAGGCTGTGTTGATGGCGTTTCCGCCTCGGATGTCTGTTTGCGTGATGCCATCTATGCTGCCGCCTTTTCTGTCCGTTACATTCTGGACTATCGAGAAGAAACCTGCTGTGTTACAGTCTAAGCTTACGAGTCTGTCGAGGAAAAAGTCTGGCATGACTACTACATTCAGCTTTTTTGGGGCTTCTTGGATGAAGCTCAGCAATTCACTTTTACATTTTATCTGCAATGTTGAAACCGCCTTTATACATATTTTTTCCGAAAAGCTAAAATAACCTTTTCCATAATACGGTGAGATAATTCCCAAACTGAAGGAGAAAATTAACTAGGAGGCATGCAAGTCGGACTTTAAAACAGAGATTGCCCTATTATTAACAGCAATAGCATTGTTTGTCGCGGGCACTTTCATCTATTCCTCTGGCGGAGTGACGTTTGGTTTCCCATACAAAAGTTGCGCGTTTTCGTTTGTTGGCTTCGGCACTTTTCTGATGGTAGCGGCTAGCGTTTCTTACTCGAAACGAAGCAAAAGAGCCGTCTAACCGAAACACAGCAGTTGCACGGTTAAAGCGTTCCAAAGGCGGAGCTTACGAGAAGCCAGACTACGTCTCCGAGGAACAAGGCAATAATCAAGCCGATTGTAACGAATATGAGCATAGGCAAGCCGGGCGTAGCCCACACTTTAGCGCCGATTTTTCCAGCGTCAACAGCTTCAGAGAGGCGCGCGACTACGGAGTCTCTTCCCTCGTCTCTTGGAACAATGACAAGTTTTCTCTTAACAGCGTCGGCACTGTCCTCTTCAGCAATGTCTTCCATGGGGTATATATGCCATTTTGCCTGTAGCTTGGCAATGGGCATTTTGTAGCCTGTTATTAACACTACCAGTTTTTTCCAAGCAGGTTCGCTTGCAAGTGTGTCTTCAAACATTTTTTTCTTAGTTTTTGCGCGTTGAAGAAGGTTATACAGGAGTAGAGCGACGCCGCTGAAAGCTGCGACTAACACGGCGTTGCTGAATATTGTTATTGGGAAGATGGTTTGGGCAAGCGGTGATACTGCTGAGGCGAAGATGGGGGTTAACAGCGTTGCTGGAAAGAATGGTAAAGCCATGGCAATGCACATTAAAGCTTTGGAGTCGGCGCCTCCGAATCCGCCTGAATAGAACAGGGCGAAGGCGATGGCGACGGTTACGCCAACGCTTAACCCGAACAGTGGCAGCTTTGCGGAATCGTAGAGGAGTAGTTCTGCTAGGGACAAGGCGAGGGCTATGGGTGCGTAGACTATCCAGACGCGGTTTGTAACTTCGCGGGTTTTATAGTCGCTCCACGACGCGTAAAGCAGGAAGGCAAGCGAAAGCGCAACTTTGGCTGCTTCAAAGATTTCTTGCATGCTTCAGGTATCCTTTCAAAGTGATGAGGGGATAGGTTAAGAGATTTGTGATTTTGTTAATAAGAATTTGTTCTTGGTATGGTTAAAAGTAATAAAAAGGGGGATAACAAAAAAAATTGAGAAAGGTGGTTATGGTGATGTCGCCTGAAATTCTAGAGCAGCGCCCGAGTTGGGTACAACTCTGAAATAATATGTGGTGTCCGCGGTCCAGGCATAGGTAACTGCGAAGCTGACGATTTCACCTTCATCAATTAGTTGCGGCGGAGCAGGAGTTATGCTTGTTTGGTTTTGAAGCGCTGAAGCTGATGTTCCAGCGTATATTGCAAGTATTTGTCCAGTTGAAGTTCCAGAGTTGCCTACGTCTATAGTTATCACTCCTGTTGTGAAGGCTACGTTTGCTTTGTATGGAATGAATCCGGCTTGCTGTGTTGCAGTGCCCATGTATGTCATTATCCAAGCGTAGGTTACGACTATGGCTGCGACTGCGATGACTATGAGAAGCAGCGTTGCTAGTATTGGTGATATGCCTTTTTTGGATTTCAGCATGTTTTTAGACAGCATTACTATCACGTATTAAGATTTCATAAATAGTTGTATATAAGCAATGTGTATACTGAATACGTATCAAAAAAACAACACGCTCAGCTTTCCGAATATGCAGTCACCGTCGGCGGGTACTCAACAAGAAGCCATAACCCAGTCGGCGCAAATGGGAAAAAGGAAAATTCTTTATGGGACAACAGACAAAAAGCAAATGATGACTTTGTTATGCGGAACAACAAAACTGTGAAACTGCAAAACCGCTTTCGCAAAAGTTTTGAACTTCAAAGCAGCTATATTCGTAGCGTGAAAATGAAGTGACAGATAAAATCTTGGTTTCACCGTTCATCGTTGAAGCACAGGATGGAAAAGAGAGCGTAAGTTATCCTGCCGAGCTAGCAGGCGCCGTGTGCCTAACCGAGTTCCAGCGGAGAAAAACTGGTTTTTTAAGAGACACCGCTGAAAAAACATCGTTCCTGTCAAAGCTTCATTACCCTTTATGGCTGGTTCCATTTGAGGATTCATGCTTAATCATAGACGGCTTAGCCACTTCAACTCACAACTGCACATTCAAAGAACCAGCGAACACAGGGCTTTTTGTTGAAGAATTAAAAAAGCACTCAGCAGTTCCTCAGGAATTCACAGTTGCACTGAGCACCCAAGCGAAAAACGCTGAAAAATTCGCGTCAACCGTCAACGTGCCGCTTAAAGCGTTAATAGCCGAAAAAGAACTGCTGAAGTTTTTCCCCGACTACCTCAAGAGCAGCGTAGTTTTCAGCGGCGACAAAATGGTTTTCGTGCCCTCGGGAATTGACGAGGAAACCGCCGTGAAGGCACGTGACGCTGTCGCAAACTGCTTAAGAAGAATAGAGGCAAACGCCAAGGGGCTTCAATATGCGTTGGAAGCGCTTACTGAAGAAGTGGAATTTCACGAGCGCATGCTGCTAAACGAAGTGGAGTTGCTAAAGGCCAAAGGCGAGGCGGAAGCTGAAAGCCTAAAACCTGAAGTGGAAAAAAACATAACGCAGCTAAAGGTGAAGCATGACGCGGCTGCCGCGAAAGTGTGGAAGGAAACAGAGAAAAAAACCACAGCTTTAGAGAAAAAGCATGAGAAGTACATGCGCAAACTTCAAACTCTTGAGCAGCGGAAAGAGGCGCTTAGCAAGCGAAGCACCACGCGAAGGGCTTATCAGTCGTATACACTTGAAAAATACGACAGAGAAATCAATGACGCAAAAAAAGAGATCCGGGCAATCGACAGCCTGATTGAAAATACCAAAAAAGAAGGCAACAAAAGCGTAAAAAAGCTTGAGGAAGAATTCCGCAACGCCGCAGCTTTGGAAGAGGCGAAAATCAAGACACTCAACAGCACGTACGAGGCGAAAATAAACGAGAGAAAAAAGCAGTCTACCGCTATGGCATCTGAAGCCGTAGCCATCACCAAAAACTTCACAAGCTTAATTGACGAGATGAAGCGGGCAGCCGCAGATTTCAAGGAACAGGTAGCGGTTAACTGGAAACTGGAGGACCCCACATTAGTGTGCGTGCCAGTTTACGTGGTGGGCTACGTGAAAGACAGCGAAGAAAGATACAGCCTATTCTCACCTGTAACCGTTTCCGAGGACGCAGGCGTCCTACAGGGATTACGCAAAATTTTAACACTTACGTCAGAACCGCGGTTAAAACGTCTAATGCGGCCAGCGTCTAACGAGCTGCAGGAACTGCTTAGTGCCTCGGTGATTAAAAGAGTGCAGAGCGAGGAAACATTCAGGCAGAGCGTAACAAGTTTGTGCCACGTTAACAACCTTCTGGAACGAAACGACTTCGAAAGAACGCTCAGTGAAGGCTTAACTGAAGCTGAGCAGAAGCGTTGGTTAACTGCTGAGGAAGCCGCAGCGGTTCGTAGCGGCATCAGAGGGGAAGCAACATGAGCAGCGAAGACAAAATCGTGGAAAGAAAACTGCTCATAAAGAGAGCTTTCCCACTAACTGAAATTTTCAAAATCGGAAACCAGCTTGGGCTGCACTATTTCAGCCAGTTCGTAAGCGGCTGGGAGACGGATATTGACGCGGCAGCCTTGGAAATAGGACAGGCAGTCAGCGACGCGCAGCTCCAAGAAATCTTCAGGAAATACGAAACGCGTGATTGGGCTGTTTTCCGCGGCAAACACTACACTTTCGAAGGCGACATCCTAAGCTTGCGCGGAGCACAGGAACAAATTGGAGCAGCCATTGCGGAAACGGCGAAGAAATACGGCAAAGACGGCGTAAACGTGCTGAAAGCTATGGTGCATGCTGGCGGAAACTTTGGCTGGAAAGAGTACACTGAAGCCCAGAAACAAAAGGTCAACCCGTACCCCATTCTGGAGAAACTAGAACAGTTAAAGGTGGTAGTGCCCGCCTACAAGGGCGAAGAGTACAGCGAATGGAAAATGCTTGAGGAAACGCTACCGTTCATACGTGCTGAGCTGGGACTGCCCTCCGCAGAGTACAAGCCCGCAGCAACGGCAACTGCAAAGGGCGCCACATCCGCGGAAGCACCGGAAAAAGTAGACCCGTTAGCAGAGGAACGCCAAAAAATCGCGGACATGGAAGA
>CAZYUQ010000080.1:0-7516 GCA_964650565.1 uncultured Candidatus Bathyarchaeia archaeon
GTTTTGTACGAGCCCATACCGCCTGTGTTTGGTCCTTTGTCGTCGTTAAATGCGCGTTTGTAGTCTCGCGCGTCAGGCAGCGGCACTAGGTGTTTACCGTCGCAGAAGGCTTGAAAGCTGGATTCTTCCCCGTCCACTTTCTCTTCAATGATGACTGAGCTGTATTGGAAGTTTGACAGGAAATGCTCCAAGAGTTGTTCTCGTGTGGTGAAGTGGTCGCCCCAGACGCCTACGCCTTTTCCCGCTGCTGGCTTGTCAGGCTTCACTACGGCTTGGTTCTCCAATTCGTCAAGCCAACTGTAAACTGCTTTTTTAACTTCTGCTGTGCTCGTGTAGTCTTTTGGGTCGAAAATGCGGAAGCGCGGATTCGCTTCAGGCACTATCTCTTGAAAAAGTAAGCGCTGCTGCACTTTGCTGATTTCTATGGCGCATTCTTGCGTAGGGCAGATCACAGGTATGCCCGTGCGTTTTTCCACAAGGTCGCGTACACCCTCAATTATCGGCTTCTCAGGACCCACCAACGCAAAGTCGATTTTGTCCTTGTTTGCTTCTGCGAAAGCGCAGATTTTTTCAATGTTCAAATCAGGGCTGACTATGTGTTTAGTGGCTTTTTCCACGTTAAACGGGTTGCGCTGCTTGTCCGCGATGTAGAGTTCCACTTTGTGGTTTGGGCTTCTGGCGAAGGCGTCCACCATCGCGGTTTCTCTTGCCCCGTACGAGACAACTAATACGCCTACTTTCTCCATGAATGACACCTTGATGATGAGATAAGCTCGTAACGGTTAATTTGCTTTATTGCTCCGTCGCAACTGAGACTTCATCTGTCTCGTAGATTCTGCCTTTCTCCTTGTAACCGTTGAGAAAGCGCTTTTTCATTTCGTCAGCCATTTTCTGCGCTAAAGGCGTCGGATACTTACCCGTTATACAGCCTAAACAAAGCTGCTCACGCGTTAAACCCGTAGCGCGCACCAAATTTTCGACAGACTGATAGCACACGGCGTCTGCCCCGATGATTTTCGCAATTTCCTCCGCGCTGTGATTCGAGCCTATCAACTGCCCATAAGTGGACATGTCTATACCGTAAAAGCACGGTCCAATTATCCGCGGAAAAGTAACAAACATGTAAACCTTCTTGGCGCCTGCCTTCCGCAGTTTGTCTATTATAACTTTCGTGGTGTCTCCGCGCACGATGCTGTCTTCCGTTATTATAACCCTTTTTCCATCAACCTTCGAGCCGAGAATGTTCACTTTACGGTCTATCGTTGAGAAACGCTCGTTACTCAACAAAATAAAGGCTCGTTCAGTTACGTAACGGTGCCTGCGCGACGCTCGTTCCCACCGCAGCCCCGACTCTTCATGAACACCCATCGCTGGGTCATCCCCAGTTTCAGGCACCGACAAGATGACATCACCATCCTTCGCAACTTCAGGAAACTCACGCACGATGTTTCTCCCGAATTCTTCACGGATTTCATAAACGTATTTTCCGTCAAACCGCGAGTCAGGTCTCGCAAAATAAGCAAACTCGAAAGCACAAAACGCCTTACGCGGATTCTTCACGATTTGTTCGCGTTCAAAACCGTCTTTGGAAACCTTCACAAGCTCCCCTGGCTCCAACTCGAAGTCTCTTACAAAACCGTTCATGTCTAAACTGACGGTTTCTGACGAAAACGCAAAAGTTGCCCCATCTGGGCTATGTCCAGCGCATAAGGGTTTTATGCCATGCGGGTCTTTGAACGCGAAAAAGTCGCCGTTGCCCGTTATCCCCGCCACAGAGAATGCGCCGTCGAAGCTTTGCATGCACGCGCCAACGGCGGACGTTAAGTCTTTGCTCTTGGCAAGTTCTAGCAGCATTTTATGGCAGACCAAGTCTGAATCGCAGGTGCATGTGAAATTTGGGAGTTGCTTGTCCAGCTCATTTTTCAGCTGAAGCGTATTGGCTATGTTGCCGTTGAATGAGAGCGCAAGTTTCAGCCCATCCCTCGAAGCGGTGACTGGTTGCGTGCCTTGTATCAGCGATTTGTCATCGCATTTGCCTGAAGTGGTGTATCGGACGTTGCCGATGCCTATGTGTCCTGGCAAGCGTCCGAACCATTCTTGCAGTGCGCTGGATTTTAACTTGGGCACTAAATCGAGGTTTTTGAGAACGAAAAACTGCTCAGCGTTGTACGTAAGGAAACCGTGGGATTGGTGGCCCCTGTGGTTTTGGGCGCGGAGACCCCAGTACACGTATGGAAACACGGGTTGCTTTTCGAAGTTTATTGCGCCGAAGACACCGCAGCCTATTTTGAATCCCTTCTCGCCGAGTGACAGTAGAGAAAAACGAGACTTATCAGCTTTTAGCACATTTTTGCATAAAAAGCATGGAGATTTTTCTGAGCTTCCAGCGGAAACTACTGTTAACGTGCGCAGGTGCTTTTGCAGTTAAGGCTTTACGGTGTCAAGCGTAGTCGGTCTCTGGGGTAGAAGGTTACTTCGCGTATGTTCTTTTTCCCGGTCAACATCATGGTGAGCCTTTCTAAGCCGATTGCCCAGCCAGCGTGAGGCGGCATCCCGTAACCAAAAGCTTGAAGGTGATACTTGAAGGCGTCAGGCTTTAACCCTTTCTCCTTCAACCGCTTCACTAGCAGGTCTTTGTCGGCTATGCGTGTTCCGCCTGACACTAACTCTACCCAGCGCCACATCAAATCGAATCCTTCACACAGCTCAGGCTTGTCTTCTCGCGGTTTTATGTAGAAGGCTTTGGAGTGCGTGGGCCAGTCGGTTATGAAGTAGAAGCACGGGTACAATTTGCCCAAAGCTCTGAAAGCTTCGGTGGGTATGTCTTCGCCCCACGGAATCACAATATCCTGTTTCTTCAAGGCGTTGAGAACTTCGTCGTAAGTTAAACGTTTGAATGGAACTTCAGGGACCGCCACTTTATGCTTTAACGTTGACAGCTCTTTGGCGCATTTTTCCTTCACGGTTTTGCAGGTGTGCTGCACTACCTGTTCGAGGAGGCACATGACATCGTTAGCGTCAGCGAACGCTTGCTCAATGTCCACGGATATGAATTCGCTTAAGTGTCTGCGCGTGTGTGATTCTTCAGCTCTGAAGAAAGGTCCAACTTCGAAAACTCGTTCTAGGCTCATTGTTAACTGTTCTTTGTACAGTTGTGGGCTCTGCGCGAGGAACGCTTTTTCGCCGAAGTAGTCTACGGTGAATAATTCTGCGCCGCCTTCGGTTGCTGAGGCGATGATTCTGGGTGTGTGAACTTCTAGGAAGCCTTTTTCGAAGAGAAGACTGCGTATTGCCTCTAACGTGCAGTGTTGAATCTTGAACGTGGCAATGTTTTGTTCTTGGCACAGGTCTAAAGCTCTTGCGTCTAAGCGGGCTTCTATGTTGGCGGGTGTTTTGCCCGTGATGTCCAGCGGCAACTGCGCTGTGGCTGTGCTGAGAATTTTTATTTCCTTCGGGATTACTTCGATGCCTCTTGGCGTCATGGTGGTTTTTTTAACTGTGCCTTTCACGCCGATGCTGAACCGTTTCTGCAAGGCGTCAGACTTCGATACGACTTCAGGGGCTGCTTTTTTCCGTAGGATGGTAACTTGGATTGTGCCTTCGCGGTCTTGCAGGATGATGAAGCGGATGGCGCCTAAATCGCGTATTTCCTGAACCCAGCCGAAAAGCGTGACTTCTTCGCTGTCCATGTCAGGCGTTACATTTGCAGAATATCCTGTTCTAACCCAATCACCTATGGAGTCTAACTTCATGAGTTAACCGCACTCCTTAATCAGCAAACTCGACACGTAACGACATTTTCCGTACTTTGTGGGCAATTTCTTTTAAAGCCTTTGCGTCAAAAGGTATTGGAGCACCACGTCTTTTTCTCAGGATTACGCGTGTTTCAGTGGTTCCGTCAGGCAGCCAAATCGTGTTTATGGTAAGTATGCTTAGGGGCATGAATAGGTCTTCTAGAAATTTGCGGTCGTCAACGCCATGTTCTAAGATGCGGACGGATTTACCTGTTTCATCGCTTAAGGCTCTCATGATTTTGCCGCTGTAGCCCAGCAGCCTAGGCACGTCGCCGTGACCCACGATAATGGCTAACGTTCTATTAGCCTCAACTGCTTTGTAGAAGCAAACGTTTTGGAGAGCTGGGTATTTCTCTTCCAGAGAAAGTAGCAAGCGGGCGATTTTCAGGTCTACGTCGCTGATTTCTCCAGCCTTAACTTTAGCTGAACACTTTTGACATAGGATACCGCTTTTTAAACAGAAGCTACATAGTTCGGTCTTCATCTGGAAGATGTCCTCCTGTGAATAATGGAGAAGCGGCGGAGGTGTTTACTTTCAGGTTTGTTTATCGTTCTAGTGTTATTTCTATGGTGCTGACGTTGGTTAGTGTGTTGCCTTCTTCTTGTGGTGCGATTTGGTCTGTTCCGATGCCGATTCTTGTGACTTTTACGTCAGGCAGAAAGCGGCGTCTGATTACTTCTACGACGTCAATTGCGCGGCTTATGGCTTTTCCACGTGCTTTAATGCTTACCTCTTTTGCTCCGCTGTGGAAGAGTGTTATGCAAGCGAGCACGTAATTCATCGCTGGTTTTCTCCCGATCAACACTGCGTTGTTTTCTGACATGCTGCGTTTCGCTCCTAGTTCCATTTTTAATGTGGCGTCTTTAGTTTTTTTGTCCACGAATAAATACATTGTGGTGTTGCCTGCAGATTTGCTTTTTATGGTTGCTGATTTGTTTAAGCTTTGATGGTGACCTTGTGCGCTGGTAGTGGTTGGAAAAATTAGTTTTTTTAGAACAGGCAAACGGAATAGATAAGGCATAGTGAAATTGTATCCCTTATGAATAAAGTCAATGAAATGAACCACTCGAGTAACGCGTTACTTGATGTGCACATCGGCGACAAGCTGGAACCAGTTTGGACCAGTACTTCTCACAACACGAACACATGAAACTTCAAAATCCACGCCTAAAACATCAAGCTTCTCTGCCACTTTCTGCCTGACTTTTTCCACAACAGTCTCAGTCTTGGGAACACGTTCAAAAGCGTGGACGTGAATCCAGCCGCCAGAAGCTTTAAGCGTAGACACGGCTGAGGGCAAGTATGCGAAAGCTTTTTCAGGCAAAGGCATCAGCACGCGGTCAGCGCAACGCTGCAGATGCATTTCAATACTTGCTTTGGCGTCGCCTAGAAGCGGAACCACTTTGCCGTAAACCCTATTGCGCCGTATGTTCTCCTCCATAAACTTCACCGCCACAGGATTCACGTCTATAGAAAACACTTTTGCCGCCTGCGCGTGCCGAGCAATTATTATGGAGAAGCAGCCTACTCCCGCAAACATGTTAACCACGACTTCTTCTGGCTGCACGAGGCGGGCAATGCGCATTCTTTCGTGCAGGAGCCGAGGCGAAAAATAACACGATTCCAAATCAACAGCAAAAGCGCAGCCTGATTCCTTGTGAACCGTGCACGCTCGGTTTTCACCTGCTACATGTGCCAAGCGCCGAAGCCTGAAGCCGCCAGCAACAGGGCTTAGTTGGGCTAGAACGGTTTTCACGTTTCTATGGCGGTTCATTATTGCTTCCGCGACAGCCTTAGCCGTCACAGCGGAAGAGTCGGGCAGTTTGATAACTGCGATGTCGCCTATTATGTCGAAGGCATTGTACACTCCCGCTGAGCCTTCTGGAAGTGCCTTTGCGAATGTGTTTTTCAGCCGTTTCCTCAAACGGTACCCTCCATTAAAGCTAAGAGTTCTGGAAACATTTAAAAGCAAAGTACTTTTCCTTTTAGGAAGAGGCTGCTTTAATGGAGAAATCAAGCATAGTTTACGAGTGTGTACGGTGCGGCGCTAGAGTTCCATCTGACGAGCTGGAGCTCCGCGGCGGAGACACAAAATGCATAATTTGTGGTTACAGAATTCTGAAGAAGATAAAACCGCCAGTAGTTAAACGTATACAATCCAAATAAAAAAGAGATTGGGTGGGAACTCCGAAACCCGCTGAGCAGCAACACATGTTTTGCATTAAGCTTAGAAGAGTTCCCTTTCGCCTATCTTGCGCAGCGTCTTTCCACGCAGCTTCACAGATTGCCCGAAATCATCTTCAGGTGCGCTGTCAACAGTTTTGCGTTTCACGGTTTCACCGCAAATTCCTCTCGGCAGCAAACGTCTCTTAACGCAAATGGCATAAGTGCAGTTTGCAACGTTGCACATCTCTTCGGTCCATCTGCACCATACGGTACCGCCGCGGTAGACAGCAGAGTTCTGGGTGCACTTGAAAGCAGAGCACGTAGGAGAACAAGGTTTTACTTGAGCCAATAGATACACCTCTATTGTTTACTTATCAAAATTCAATGGTTCTACGCATTTCCTTAGAGTAGTATTTCTTTCAGAAGCCATATAAACTTTTTTACGCCAGACAACTGATTAAACATTATAACTTCTGCTCTATTCAGCTGGGTCCTCTCTTTCTTCACTGAAGTTCCATGGAAAGACAAGGGTGTAATAAGTTAAAGCACCTTCAATATGTGAACTTGCCACATCAATTAAATACCTAAAAGCCCTAAAAAGTCTAATTGGCGTCAAGTTAATGAGGACACGAGTAACGCTCACTCTGCTGTTCGGGATTATTCAAAGCGCACTAGCTTTTTCAGCCATGGTCCTCGCTGGCGTCATCTACTTTAACGCTTTCAATCTGCAATCCCTGTGGAATATTCCAAAAGAAACCGTGAATTTCCATTTAGCTCTACTCGTAACCTTTGGCGTTTTCCTCATTGCCAGCGGATTACTCCTCATAAACGAATGGCGGGAAATACGCTAACAAGGAGCAAAGCCTATGAAAAAAAGAACCGTAGGATTACGCGGCATCGTGCTCACGGGACTCAGCGGAGCCATAGGCTTCGAAATCTTTGTGTTGATGAATTACGCCTATTTCCACTTGGCAGGGCCAGACTTAATCCTCGCCGTTTTACTGGCTGGCATCGTAAACCTCGTAATCATGCTCAGCTATTGCGAACTCGGCGCGGCCATACCTGAAGTCGGCGGCGAATACACTTACATAAAAACCGCCTACGGAAAATACGTCGCTTTCATAGCAGGCTGCTTCAGATGGCTCGCAAGCATTTTCGGCGCTGCACTAGCCGCCGTGACCTTCGTCATACAACTCGCCTATCTCTTCTCATTTATCTCTCCAGACGCCCAAAACCTCATTCTAGCACAAACAGCACTAATAGCAACACTTGTGGTCATAGCCTACGGGGCTCTGGAAGTCAAAGGCGTGAAACAACTCGGAAACATAGTGCTTTACGCACTGATGATTCTCTTTCTAAGCTTAATCGCCGGCAGCTTAATTCACGGACTAGGACAAACAGAAACCCTCACAAAACCGCTACTGGAAAGCTTCTCAGGAATTTTCTCAGCCGCAGTCTACGTTTTCCCCATGTTCTTCGGAATGCGCGCTCTCATCGCAGTCGCCGCCACAGCCAAACGACCAGCAAAAGACATCCCCAGAGGCTTACTCATATC
>CAZYUQ010000081.1:0-7342 GCA_964650565.1 uncultured Candidatus Bathyarchaeia archaeon
CCTCAGAAGCGTAGACTACACGGTGTTCAACGACGCGTATGGGGTGGATTGCATGTTACAGGTTCAGGAAGCGAAAGCCATCGGCATCGAAGGCGATATAAAACCTAAAATAACCCGAGTGAGCTAAGCCTGCAAAAATGTAGCGACAAAGAGGAAAGATGTGATGGAAGCCTTCTCCTTTTCCTCCACCTTTCGCCTGAAATAGCCTTACGCCGATGCTTAATAAAACGTTTATGTCGCCGTTGTCATATGTCGTGTTTGGCAATATTTTTTCGCTTAAGCGATTATGCGTGTTACTGGTTTCGCCAAATGTTGTAGGGGCACTGGTTCCAGCAGTAAGGGCTGCCCTTGTAAATGCAGTTTTTGCATTCGATTCTGTCAAAAAGGCGGCGCTTACTCAAAAAAGGTTCACGGTTACTATTAATGGGTATGCAGCTGTTTTAAGTTTGCGGTTAACAATCCGCACTTGTACTTAATACGCGAGTTTGCATGCCCAAATGAGCGGGGCGGAAGGTAAAGGTTTAAAAATGTGATCATGCACACTACGGCAAAAAAAGTGAACTCACATGTTTGACTATATGACGTTGGTCGTGGTTGGCTTAGGCGCAATCGCGTTAGCCGTATCCTTCGTGGAATACGTTGTCGCGAGCAAAAAAAGGCTGAAAGCTTAAACACGCTAAATAGAGAACGCAACACAAAACCAGTACAGTCCACTGCCAAAAAGTAGCAGAAGGAATCTTTTTTGAAAACAAAGAATAGCAGCGCTACATCTTTGCTGCTGTCACTACTTGTGGGGCTTGCTAAGGCAATTCTTGGAACACGGTAAGCGGAAAGCGCTGTTAATGGCCGCGTTTCCTGAAGTAAAGCGCCAGACCTATGACAACGACTGCGGCTGAAACTGCAAAAGCTACAAGCGTCGTTGAGGAAGGCTCACCACTAGGGGGAGGTGACGGCGAAGGAGACGGTGAAGGTGATGGAGAGGGAGAAGGCGACGCTGACGAGTTCAGGTCATCTGAGATATCAACGGGCACAATAAGCAGAGAGGTATCTTGATTTTTTTCGCTGATAAAAGAGGCATCGTCTGCAACAGCGTTGACTGACTTAAGAGTCACCATGCTTGACGCTAACAAGCTTAATAGAATAAAGACCGCGGCGACTTTCTTGCTCACACCCAGCTTGAGCAAAGCAGCCACTGCCCAGTTTGCTCCTACGTTTCTCTCAGCACTTTAGGTATGTAAGCGCACGCTGGGTCGCTTTCGAACAGGTCTCCAGTGTAGTATTCGGCGCGTGTTCTGCATCCGCCGCAGATTTCGCGGTACTCGCAAACGCCGCATTTGCCTTTAATGTTGCTTTTATCGCGCAGTTTCAAGTGAAGCTCAGAATGCTGAAGCTCATTCCACGCTGATTGCAAGCTTTTGTCTTTTACATTTCCGATTCTGTAGCCTTCATGGAAACCGCATGGCCTGTAATCACCGTTTTCAGTTAAGCCGATGTAGTCACCGCCTATGGTGCATTTGCCTAAGAATTGGTTGGTGTACCAGTCCCAAAAGTTCGCTGGGTTCTTCTGCTTCACGATTCGCGCGTAGAACGGCGAGTATACGTTGACTTTGAAGTCTTTGCGGTCGTACTTCACTTGTAAATCGTAGATTTCGTTGAACGCCCACTCATAATCCTCAGGCGAAGGCGCAAGGTCAGGCATGTTGGAGCCTGCTCTGCCCACGGGCACGATGTTGTGAAAAACCGCCATTTTAGCGCCGTGCTCTGACGCCAGTCTAACTGAATGCTCCAAATCCTTGATGTTGTACTTTGTCATCGTTGTGACTACGCAGTCCAGCAGACCGTTCTCTGCCAATCGTTCCAGAGCGAACACTGCCTTATCATAGCTACCTCTGCCTCTGATTATGTCGTTTGCTTCCCTGTTTCCGTCTATGCTGACAGCAGTGTGGACCTCGTTTCGAGCAAGGTCGTACAGTCGTTTTTTATCGAAAGCAAACCCACTGGTTATCAGGCTCACGTCAAAGCCTGTTTCTCTAGCGTACTCCACTATGTCAAATATGTCTGGCCGCACTAGTGGTTCACCGCCGCTTATGCCAAACCATGACGAGCCAAAATCGTAGACTTCATCAATGATCTTGTAAGCGCCTTTGGTGTTTACTTCCGCGTCTTTAGCATACTCACGCGTGAAACTGCAGTACAAGCAGTTGCCAACACATTTCCTAGTGCAACGCCACGTCACCATGCACAACGGTGCCCGAGTTTTACCTAACAAAGTTTATGCACCTCGACGGCTTCAGTTAAGCGCGTGCAATAAAAAGTAGACTCACCTGTGTCCCCACGGTTTATGGAAGTGTAATTTAACCTATACATTACACACTTCACTCCTGAACATGTTTATTTCTAGGCTGTTTTCCTAATAAAAGGATTTTTGTAAGGGTTTCTTGACTAAACAGACTTTTCTTAGTCAAGATTTCTTGACTAAACCAAAAACAGGTTAGTCAAGATTTCTTGACTAAATAAAGTTTTAAGCTGTAGCATGTTATAGTAGTAGCCGAGGATGCTGCAAAATGTCGAGCTCAGATGATGAGATATACTCGATAATGTTTAGCTCGTTGAAACATCCTGCGCGCCGCAAGATTCTGCGTATGCTTTCCGATAAACAGATGACTTTTTCTAAAATGCTGGAAGAACTGGGAATTTCCAGTTCGCATTTGACGTACCACCTTGAAAACCTCGGCGAGCTCGTGTCCAAATCTGATAACGGACGGTACAGACTGTCCACTTTCGGAGAAGCCGCTGTGAGCACTATGAAAATTGTGGAGGAAGCTCCAGCTGTCCCCTCAAAGCAGCACTTGGCATTACCCTTGAAGTGGAAAACTATTTTTGTAGTATTTACCATCGCGATTGTCCTCTTGTCAACAATGTCTTATGTTCAATTTGCTGCTCTGAGCCAATTATCTAAGGAGCATGAACTCTTGAAAGTGGAGTATGACCGATTGCAATCTTGGAGCGCGGGCACAGACGACGCAATTCGCTTCCTCCAAGAGGTTCTGCAACTAAACGTTACAGCGTATCAGGCAACCCTGGATACCAATTATGTGGTTCCCCGTCCTGATTTAGGAGACACTGTTGAAGAGAATTTGAAGTACTCCCTTGTAAGCAGCGAAAGCCAGATAAACGTGGCTTTCAGGTTTAGAAACAATAAAGTGTCAAGGATTCAGCTGTCCTATTTTGAAGGCGCACCAATCTATTCTCAACCTCAAGCCACCACTATCGTGGAAGCTGCCAAGAATCTGCTACAGAGGTTCAGGGCATACGAAGACTCAGAGTACTTGCAGGAGATGAGCAGCATGTTAGATGCGGTTAATACGACGGGAAGCGTTGAAGTAGTAAACGGCAACATGAAGCTGAGGATATCCATTTCTGGAGCAAAAGGAGAAGTCCAATGGTTATACACGGAAAACGATATTGATTTCCAGACCAAAGCGGTAAGCTTCATTTTTGAAAACCGCGTCTTAACGGAAGTAAGCGACGGTTGGTTCCTGTACACAGTCGGTTCCACTACAGTCAGCGTTTCAAGGGACGAAGCTATTGACATTGCAAGAGAGTACGTGAAGAGTTACAGATGGACGGTTGATGGCACAGTAGTGTCCGAGTTCAATGTGCTATATGAACCAGTTTCATGCGTGCTTCTTCCACATACCAGAGAGGAAAACTCGTTAGCGCTGATTCCCTACTGGTACGTGACGCTTTACCTTGACAAGGTTTACCCCGGCGACGTTGACCGCATAGCCGTAGGGTTATGGGCGGACACTGGACAAGTCGCACATGTCAGGACGTTAAGCGAATAAGCGGCTAAACAAAGACTTCACTATTACACGCGCCCCTAAGGAAGTTGCAGGCAATCCCCACGTAGCGATTACGCTTTTTGCAGTCCACATCAGAGGTTAAGCGTGAATAGCCGAGTTAGAAGGGCAATCCCACAGAGCACACTGAGCAAATGCTGAACGAACGGTTTAAGTTATGATTCTCTGAATGTACTATTCGAGGCATAAACGCGTTGAAGGAACTCGTCTTCGTCGGCTTAGGATTGAACGATGAAAAAGGCATAAGTCTCAAAGGCTTGGAAGAAACCAAAACAGCAGATACAGCGTTCATCGAACTGTACACGAGCTTGCTGCCAGACTTCTCACTGGAAAACCTCACAGCCTTAACAGGCAAGCAAATACGCATGGTTACGAGACGGGACCTTGAAGAGGAAAACGGCGCAGTCATCCTAAACGCTGCGGAAAAAGGCAAAGCAGTGCTCCTTGTGCCAGGTGACCCGTTTGTAGCTACGACTCATGTGACGTTGCGTATTGAGGCAGAAAAACGCGGCGTCAAAACCCGCATAGTCCACGCTGCATCCATACTCTCAGCCGTGGTCGGCTTAAGCGGTTTGCATAATTACAAGTTTGGGAAAACGGTTACCGTGCCGTTTCCTGAAAACTTTTCAGAAACACCATACAATGTCATTGCCCAGAACAAGAAGCTTGGGTTGCACACGCTGTGCTTGCTGGATTTGAAGGCAGATGAGAAACGGTTCTTAAGCGTTAAAGAAGCTTTGGTGATGCTGTTGGAGGTTGAGCAGAAAAGGCGGAAGCGTGTGGTCACGCCGAGCACTTTGGCTGTTGGCGCTGCCAGAGTTGGAAGCGATAAGCCAGCTTTGAAAGCAGATTACGTGAAAGAGCTGCAAAGCTACGATTTTGGAGAGCCACCGCACAGCCTGATTTTTCTGGGGCAACTGCACTTTATGGAGGTAGAAGCGCTGGTGGCGCTTGCTGGAGCTCCTGCGGAATTGAGGAGGCTTGCCCAGTGAGTGTGGAGGCGCTTGCATCAAAGTACATAGCTTCCGCGGAGAAAGCCCTGAACGAAGCGCAGCGTGTTCAAGGCACCATAGCGGTGAGTGAGAAGGGCGTGGACAGCATTTTGGAGTACGCTAGAGCTTATTTGGAAGACGCAAAGTATTATAAGGCTCAGAAAAGGTTTGAGACAAGTTTAACGTCCATCGCTTACTGCGAGGGATTGCTAGACGCGTTAAGGCTGTTGGGAGCTGTGAAATTCGAGTGGCTGGCAAACACGAAAAGCGAAAAGTAGTCTTGGCTTCAGGCGTATTCGACCTGCTGCATTTGGGGCACGTGAAGTTTCTGGAAGAAGCCAAGAGAGCTGGAGGCAAAAACGCAGAGCTAATAGTCATAATAGCGAGAGACAGCACAGTTCAAAAAACTAAAGGCAGAAAGCCTATAATGCCTGAAAATCAACGGCGCACGCTGGTGGAGTCGCTGAAGGTGGTTGACGAGGCAGTGTTGGGGTTCAAAAACTTTGACTTAGCAGAGGTTATCAACAGAATTAAACCTGACGTGATAGCTTTGGGCTATGACCAAGCATCGATGGAGCAGCAAGTGTGCGACTACGTTAACGAGCACGGGTTAAGCATTAGGGTTGTTCAGGTGGGCAAGTTTGAAGAGGATGAACTGAACAGTTCCTCGAAGATAAAGCAGAAAATCGCGGAAAAATCCGCAGATGATTAGGACATGAGTAACTGCCAGAAGTTTAAGCCCACGTACATTCTTATCGCAGCAAACATTGCGGTTTACGTTTACACTTCAGTGGCGGGCGGAAACTTTCTGGAAACAGGCAATGAAATGATTTATCAGTACGGGCAAGTTGGATTGTTTGTTCTGAATGGTTGGTGGTGGCAGCTTTTCACATCCATGTTCGTTCACGCCAGCATCATGCATTTGGCGGGCAACATGCTTTTCCTGCTCATCTTCGGGTTGCGAAGCGAAGAAATGTTCTCACTTCCAGAGTACTTCTCCATCTACATTTTAGGCGGCTTAGTTGGGAATCTGCTGTCGCTTGTGTTTTTGCCGCTGGAGGTTCCTTCGGCTGGAGCGTCAGGCGCCATTTTCGCCATGTTCGGAGCAGCCACAATTTACGCTAGACGCGCGGTGGGGCAATCGATAATTGGCGCGGTGATCTTCGGGTTCTTTCTGTTGCTGCTTAGTACTGGACCTAACGTGAACAATTCAGCGCACATAGGCGGTTTGCTTGCTGGTCTGCTGATTGGTTACGTGTTAGCTGCAAAACGTAAGCCTGAGACTGCGTACAAAATCAGTTACTCATATGCGCATGGCTTTTAGGTTTTGGGAAGGTTAACTTCTACTTTCACTTTGTAGCCGTCTTTGAGTTTTAGGCGTTTTCTGATGCAGACAGGTGCAATAACCTCCAAAACTGAGCTGTCGTAGTGGCTGCGCAGAGCAAAAATCAAGGCGCCCTTAACCTTGTTGCCTATCACAGCAGGGTAACATTTAACCACGCCGAAAGTGCGGTCTTCATTTTTGAAGCCTTGAATCTCAATGGCTGGGTACGCGTCAAGCTCGTTGCGGCTTTTCAGGTCATAGTCGGTTGTGAGCTTAAGGTTAAGCGTGCCAGGATAAGGGGTGAAGCCTAGTTTGTCGATGAACTGTTGCTTGTAAGGCTCTTTTGTGATGTAGTATGCGCCTTCGCCTAGGCCTGTGAAAACTGTGCCTTCAAGCGTTACGGAAGGCGGATACGCTGTTTCAATCAAAAAGCGTAAGTTCGAATACAGCTTATGCAGCTCTTGTGCGCCTTTGTCACTGATTCTTATCAGGCTGCCTTCAGGCGTTACAGTTCTTTGAATCCACCCGTTGCGTTCCAGCTCTATCAAGTAGCGGGATGCTGTCTGCTGAGAAAATCCCAGTTTTTCAGCTAGATACTCGGTTGAAATTTTGGCTGTTCGCTTGTGTGCGCCTATCTCCGCTAGTTCAATAAGCGTGCAGAGGTGTCGCCACGCGTGTTTGTCAACCAATCAGTTGCAGTCTCCAGCGGCGGTTACTGATAATAGTTGTTGGTTGGTATTTAAACGGCTCGACATTAGGTGATAGATGTGGATTTGTTTCGGGTTTAGGATGTTTTGATGGGCACGCAGATTTTTGAGGAGTTAAAACATGCTATTAACACAAGCAACGCCAAAACTACTCGCCTAAAAGCTCCTGCAACAACTTTATCGCAGACCACGCGGCAAGAGCACTCGTATGCGGATTGTCAGGATGAGGATCATTCGCAAACCGCAAAAACATTTCGCCGAACAGCCACTTCACCTGAATCTCATGCGTGTTGCGATGCACCGCGGGGTCAGACCGCACCTGCACCTTCACTTTTGCGGGTTTAACAGTTAAAGCCAAAGTAGCAGCAACGTTCATTTCCCGCGGAAAACGCTTAGCAGCCTCCTCAGCGCTACCCTCATACACAAGCTTAATTTCCTTATTGTCCATTCCAAACG
>CAZYUQ010000082.1:0-7242 GCA_964650565.1 uncultured Candidatus Bathyarchaeia archaeon
TCCTCAGTATCGCACGAGACCTGCCACCGCACCACTGCCTTACACTTGGCCGCGTAGTACGCGACTTCCCAATGGTCACTAGAGTCAGAACATTGGACCTCAAAACAATGGGCGAAACCCGCCTATTCTTCAAAGGCGCAAACTAAACCTGCTCTAAGCTCTGCCTGTTCCGCCTGAAGAAATTCCTGAAAGAACGCGTCAAATTATACCCTTCCACTTCACTGAAGGGCACCCACGTTAAAGCGTCAGCGTCACTTGCCGCCTTTACCTCTCCGCGTTTCACAGTGACCACGTAGTCGATTATTACAAAGTGGTATTTCACCTTGTCAGCCTCATCCAAGCTCACGTCAGAAACAACATCAACAAGGCGTGGAGCCTCAACCTCTAAGCACGTTTCCTCCAGCACTTCGCGGATGACCGCCTGCTCAGGGCTTTCCCCGAGATCCACCAAGCCGCCTGGAATGCTCCATTTGCCTTTGCCCGGCTCGTTTTTACGTTTTTCAAGCAGTATTTTGCCTTCGTTTAGCACTACGGCGCCGACTCCTACAACTGGCTGGTCAGGGTAAAGCCGCTTCAACGTTCCACAGCCTCTTGCTGGGAAACTATGCTACTCGTACCTTAAAGCTTCTACGGGCTCAAGCGATACCTAGCATTTAGGGCTTCCTGGTTACTTGTTTAGGAATCTCCAAGAGAGCACTATGCCTATGGTCGTGAGTATGGTTGCGAATATGCCGACGAACGCGAAGTCCAAAGCCAACTGCGTGTAGTTGATGCTGTCGAATATTAGCAGTTGCCGCATGCCATCAATCGTGTACGATATTGGGTTAACGTTCGCTACAGCCTGCAACCAACCAGGCATTTTGTCAATTGGGAAGAAAGCACTGCTGGCGAATGTAAGCGGGAGGTTCAGCAAGTTCATGACTGCCATTGGCGTTTCGATTCTTGTTGAGCGGATGTTGATGGCTATGAACAGCGAAGACAAGCCAGTGCATACGAGGAACAGCATTGCGAAGATGCCGAGAATATTAAGCGGTGTGAATGAGGCGCCGAATGCAAAGCCGAAGGGAATTGCTATTAGCAGGATTATGGCGGCTTGGAACATCGCCCGCAGAGTCGCAGAAAAAACTTTAGACAAGATTATCACTGCACGGGACACAGGCGTGCTCAAGACCTTGTTTAAGAATCCTAAGCGCCTGTCCCAAACCACGGACATGCCGCTGAACATTGTTGTGAACAAAGCGGTGAACGCCATCATGCCTACAGCCATGAAACTAATGTAACTGGTCGTGCCAAAGGTGCTGCCCATAATCTGATCTTGCAATCCGCTGAAGAAGCTGCCTAAGGCGCTGAGTTGCGCTGGAGTGAACTGCGCCAGTAACTCAGCTGGAAGCTCAATTGAGCTTGCGCTGAAGAGGCTACCGATGTTCAAGGCATTGCCGAGCAAACCAAGCCAAAGTACAGGCTGAATCAGCGTAAGAATGAATACTACTGGAGCTTTGTACCACTTTTTAAGTTCGCGGTTAGTTAAAGCCCATAGTCCGTGGATTTTGCTTTTGGAGATGTTGTTTGTTGTGCTCACATACGTGACCTCCTCATTGTTACCCTTTGTGCAAAAAATGATTCACGTGACTCTTCTGCGTCGCGCATAGACTTGCCTGTGTACTGCAAGTAAACTTCGTTCAACGTTGGCTTCGTCAGTGAAAGTTTAGTTACAACGTGTCCTTTTTTACGCAGGGCTTCGATTATAAGCGGTGCAGTTATTTCGCCGTTTTCGGATTTTATCATGTACATTCCATTTTCCTTCTTGACTTCTTTCACATGCTCAATTTTCTTGATTAAATCGGATATATCCACGTCCTGCTTGATGCTTAACGTGATTATATCACCGCCCAAGCTTTCTTTCAACTCTTCTGGAGTTCCCACGACGATGATTTTGCCGTGGTCAATTATAGCAATGCGATCGCAGAGGGCATCAGACTCTTCCAAATAATGCGTCGTCATGAACAGCGTCATGCCGAACTCTTTCTTCAGCATCCGCACGTAATTCCATGTAGCTGCTCTAGTCTGGACATCCAAGCCTAACGTTGGCTCATCCAGGAACAGCACTTTTGGTCTGTTAACTAAGCCGCATGCCAATTCCAGCCTGCGGCGCATGCCGCCTGAGTATGTTTGGACTTTCTTGTCTTTGAAGGCTGTTAGTTCAACAAGTTCTAGGAGTTCGTTGGCGCGTTTTTTGGACGTTCCGCGGGGAATTCCGTATAGGTCAGCGCATAAGAGTATGTTCTCGTAGCCTGTCAAATCCTCGTCAGCCGTATATTCTTGGGGGACAACGCCGATGGCATTTCGTACGTCGTTGTTTTGTTTGGCAATATCGTAGCCTAGTATTGATGCTGTGCCTTCTGTTGGCTTCAGCACGGTTATTAGCATGTTTATGGTTGTGGTTTTGCCGGCGCCGTTGGGTCCTAGGAACCCGAAGATTTCGCCGTGTTTAACGCTGAAGTTTATGTGGTCTACTGCCACGAGGTTGTGGTTGAAGACTTTGGTTAAATTTTCAGCGGTGATTACGTTTTCACTCATTTCGGTTCACCTTTTAATTTCCTGTTTATTTCCTCAAGTTTCTTTGCGGTCTCATTTACAGCGTTAAGAGACTCATTTAAGGCTTGCTCAGACATTTTCTCCTGCAGCGTGTTGCCCAACTGGAAGAAGGCTATGCCAAGTCTTCGCATGGCGTCGCGGATTTCCTCACATTTCTCTGGAGGCATTTTCATGAAGAAAGCGTCAAAAAAGGGTGGCGTTGGAAGGAAGCCTGCTTCTTCTCTGAATTTCTTCATTATCGTTTTCTGTTCTTCCAGCAGTCCTTTTCCACTTGGGGTTAATTCGTAACGTTTTAGCCCGTTTTCTGGGGGCAACTCTTTAACATGTCCGTTGTCCTGCAACCAAGCCAAAAGTGGGTATATGGAGCCTGGACTGGGTTTCCAACAGCCGCCTGTGTGCTTTTCGATTTCTTCCATCAGCTCTGACCCAGACATGGGCTTCTCGCTGAGGGCTTCGAGAACGTGGTGGCGTATGAATCCTTTTGGCACCATGGCGGTGTGGCGCATCCACCGTTTCATTTCTCGGTGGTGCACCCGATTCTTTATGTCTCGTTCGTGGTTAAACATAGCTTATCACTATTGACCTCACATGTGATATCAAATGTGATATTTAAACTTGGCGCTCACAAAAACACAAAACACAACTTAACTTATCACTGTGCCAACATTTTCACCGTTAACAGCAGCTAAAATATTCTCCGTTGCAAACCCGTTCACAACAACCAGCTTCACACGCTGACGCTTCAAAATCTTGACTGCCTCAGGGTCAATTATCTGATGAATCCCTGCCTTGTGCTTGCTCTCAGAAAAAACACCAGCCAAATCATCAAATGACAAGCGGTCAATCTTAACGGCGTCAGGGTACTTTCGGGGGTCTTTATTGTAAACGCCGTCTTGGTCTGTGCCTTTAACCAGCAAATCCGCGTTCACGCGCTCGGCAAGCAACGCGGCAACAGAATCCGTGGTTATGCCTGGCTTTAAGCCGCCCATAACCGCAATGCCGCCTTTGCTCAAGCAGTCTGCGGCATCCTCCACTGTCAAAGGCACAGAGGCGCAGCTTAGTTTGCCGAGTTTTTTTAGGAACAGTTGAGCGAAGACGCGGGAGATGGAAATTGCAATTTCATCTTGTGCATGTTCGTCAAGGCTTAGCTTCTTGGCTATGGTGATGAATTCTCTGGCTAAGGTGCCACCGCCAACAACCACAGCGACCATGTGCCCTTGAGTTTTCAGCTTTTTCAGTAACTCGGCGTATTTGTTGATTAATTCGGTGTTTATTGGTGAGGCTACTACTGAACCGCCTATTCGCAACACTACGCGCATGGTTCGTCAATCCTCTATTGTTTCCACGGGTATAATACTTAAGGTTCCAGTTAAAAATCCTTTACACAATTGGATTCGCAGTCAGGTTACATGCTTATGTTTGAGCATCCAGCTTGTGCTTAGCTATCTATGCTTAGAAAGCTTTTTAGAGATGTTCCTCAGAGCAGTTTAAGAGTGTGGTGGGTCGGCGGTGTTCGAGGGAACTGGGTTAATTGGAAATTTGCTCATTCTCATCGCTTCACTAGCCGTTTTGGGCAAAGCCACCGACATAACAATTAACAATTCAATCAGGGTTTCGGATATAACTGGTTTCGGAAAAACAACCGTTGGCTTCATCCTCGTTGGCTTCTCCACTTCTTTGCCTGAGCTCAGCGTGTCCATCTTTGCCGTTATAACTCAAGCGAGTATCGGTGTATCGTTTGGTAACGTTTTAGGCTCCAACATAGTGGACATCGCCCTGATACTCGGCATATGTTTCCTGTTTATAGCGCTGAAATATCCACAGCAAACCAAGTGCTGCTTGACGATGGCGAAGGAAGAAGTAGGCAACCTGTACTTCGGGCTGTTCATAGCCTCAATAATTCCTTTGACGCTGCTGTACATAGGGTACGCAAGCCAATTCATAGGCGTGATTCTTCTAACTGTTTTCGTAGTCTACATGGTCCAATTGTCGAGAGTGAAAAGAGCAAAAGACGAAAGGGCATTAGGTCCTGAGAAAGGCAGACTCCGCAGATACGTTTTACTATCAGTAGCCAGCTCCATGGCAGTAGTTGCCTCTTCGTTTTTCATTGTTGATTCAGCCTCCTTTATCGCTGCCAGCATGGGTGTTCCGCCTGTCGTGATAGGCGCAACCGTAGTGGCGTTCGGCACAAGTATACCTGAACTAGCAACAAGTATCACTTCCATTAAAAAGGGGCACATGGATTTGGCGCTGGGCAACATAATCGGAAGCTGCTTCATAAACATCACCTGCATTCTCGGCGTGGCTTTGCTGGTGTCACCTTTAACGGTTAACATGTCTGCGTTCTCCAACGTGGCGATGTTCTCGCTTATAACGAACCTGTTCCTGTGGTACTTTTTGTCCAGCGAACGAATAAGCTGGAGAGAAGGCGCATTGCTGCTGATACTGTACGCCGTGTTTCTTATAACGAGCTTCGGCGGTTATACAACATAATAAAACGAGGAACTGACTTGAGCGCAATCAAGAAAAGCACACTTGAAGCTGTAGCGCCGTTCCACTTTGGCTTGAGCGCCGAAATCTTCTCCAACGGAGACAGACAAATTCGCAAATACGAAAACGACAGGTTTTGGCAACTATTACGCGTTAACGACAAGCTTATTCTTGCCACCGTAGCATCTGCGGGCAGTGTTAACGAGCCAAAACTGCATGCGGAGTTTAAATCGGCTACGGCGTTAACCAGTGATGACACAGAAAAAGCAGAAGAAGCCATCACTGCAATGTTCAACCTGAATTTTGATTTAGCACCTTTCTACGAAGAGACAAAAACTGACGAAACAATGACCAGCATGGCCCAGAAGCTTTGGGGCTTAAAAAGCCCGACAACCCAAACCGTTTTTGAGGCTTTGATTGACTCGATTGTTGAGCAGCAGATTGCGCTGAAAGTGGCAAACAGAATAGAAACCAAGCTGACCAAACGGTTCGGCGGCGCTTTAACAGTTGAAGGCGAAGTTTACTACGTGCACCCAACACCGCAGAAACTGGCTTCCGCAAGCGTTGAAGAGATTCGCCAGTGCGGTTTAAGCCAGAGAAAAGCAGAGTACATCAAGGGCATTTCTGAGCTTGTAGCTGGCGGCAAATTGGATTTGGAGGAACTTAAAAGCTGGGATAACGCGGAGGAAATCATACGCGAGTTAGACAAAGTGCGTGGTGTCGGCGTGTGGACTGC
This sequence comes from uncultured Candidatus Bathyarchaeia archaeon, assembly GCA_964650565.1. Lineage (GTDB taxonomy): Archaea > Thermoproteota > Bathyarchaeia > Bathyarchaeales > Bathycorpusculaceae > JAOZHU01. The sequence continues at coordinate 5,822 of CAZYUQ010000082.1, forward strand.
GGAGCTTACGATGTTGAGGGGTATGCAGAAGCTGGAAGCGTTGCCTGCTGACGATTTAGGCTTGAGGCGCGTGATTTCACGTTACTACTGCGGTGGCGAAGTGATAGCGAGTGCGCAAGCGCGGCAAATCGCTGAAAAATGGGGTCGGTGGAAGGGGTTAGCTGCGTTCTACTTGATTGTGGCTGAGATGAAAGGCATAGAAGCGTAACGCCGCTTTTCTGCATAGTAACGGTTTGTGGGCGGCAAAGCGTAAGTGGCGGCAACGACAATCTTTTATGTTCACTCAGTAATGTTTGACGAGGAAAAACGTGCATACGAGGAAGCGGTGAACGTGATAAAGGATGTTTCAAGGTTTTACTCCAAGAACGTGATGAACATTAAGCGTTCTGCGATTCGGGATTTACTGAAAATCACGCGCCAACGCGACATGATTTCTTTTGGTGGTGGGCTTCCGTCACCAGAAACGTTTCCAATCCAAGAAATGGAGGAAATCTCATGCCAGCTGCTGCGGGAGAAGGGCACGGTGGCGCTGCAGTATGGACCTACCGAAGGGGAACTTGCGTTGCGCGAGGAAATTGCAAAGTGGCTATCGCGGGAAAAAGCCACGGTTAAGCCTGAAAACATTTTGGTAACTTCGGGTTCGCAGCAGGGGTTAGACATAATCTCCAAAGTGTTCTTGGATCCTGGCGACATTATAGTGGTGGAGTTGCCTTCTTACATGGGTGGACTCCAAGCGTTCAGCGCGTACAGGGCTAAGCTGGTGGGTGTTCCGCAGGATAACGAGGGCATGCGGATGGACTTGCTTGAGAAAACGTTGCGGAAGCTGGCTAAGCGTGGTAGGAAGCCTAAGTTCATTTATGTGGTGCCTGATTTTCAGAATCCTTCAGGCGTAACGATGACGTTGGAAAGGCGGAAGCGGCTTCTGGAGCTGGCTCACGCTTATGATGTGCCCATTGTCGAAGATAGTCCGTATAGGGATCTGCGTTTTGCTGGCGAGTTTGTGCCTATGATTTGCAGTTTAGACAAGGAAAATTATGTTTTAACGTTGGGTACGTTTTCTAAGCTGCTTTGTCCGGGTTTGAGGTTGGCGTGGATTACGATGTCGTCGGATTGGATGGAGCGGATGGTGGCTGCTAAGCAGAGCATGGATTTGTCATCGCCCATTTTCACTCAGTTGATTGTTGCTGAGTATTTGAGGCGTGGGTTGCTGCCGCAGCAGTTGGAACGCATACGCAAGCTATATACCAAGAAGCGGGGTGTGATGATAAGCGCGTTGCGGCGTTACATGCCTAAAGGCGTGAAGTGGACTGAGCCTGAAGGCGGCCTGTTCCTGTGGGTTAAACTGCCTAAGCGGATGGATACTACGGCGCTGTTTCCGAAAGCTGTTGAAAACAAGGTAGCGTACGTTATCGGTTCAGCGT
>CAZYUQ010000083.1:0-7233 GCA_964650565.1 uncultured Candidatus Bathyarchaeia archaeon
AAACGTAACTGTTACGCGGTGCACAAACAATTTTGGGCCATGTCAATTTCCAGAAAAATTCATTCCGAAAACAATCATTAGAGCTCTTAAAAACATGTCCATACCGATATACGGCTCTGGAAGAAACGTTCGCGACTGGCTCTATGTGCAAGATCACTGCGAAGCCATAGATACGGTCTTGCAAAAAGGCCAATCTGGCGAAATATACAATGTTTCCAGCGGAAACGAAATGTCCAACATAGAGCTTGCCCAGAATTTACTCGCCTTAACAGGCAAAGCTGAAAATTTGATAACTTTCGTGGAAGATCGACCAGGACATGACCTACGGTACAGCCTTAACTCAAAAAAACTCCAGCAGGAGCTTGGTTGGAAACCAAAATTCTCTTTTGAAGAAGCGCTAAAATCAACTGTCAATTGGTATGCCAATAATGAATGGTGGTGGAAACCATTGGTTTCTGCAAAAATTCTTCACCCAACACCTTGGAAAATAAGGGATACAGCTTGAAGTTGCTTATCACAGGTGCAGGCGGCTTACTTGGCTCACGATTAGCCGAATTAGCCGTGAGAAAAAATCTCGAAGTTCACTCTGCATATCGTCAACATAAACCCGCTTATGGAACCCCATTTCAGCTTGACGTTTTTGACAAAAGCCAAGTTGAAAAAGTATTCAGGAAAGTAAAGCCTGACGCTGTGGTGCATGCAGCTGCATTAACCGACGTAGATGTATGTGAACGGGACAAAGAACTAGCTTGGAAAATCAACGTAATCGGAACAGAAAACATAGCTAGATTCTGCAAGAAACACCAAGCTTTTCTGATTCACATATCCACAGACTACGTTTTTAACGGAAAAAGAGGAACTTACAGCGAAACAGATGAACCTGACCCCATTAGTACCTATGGAGTTACAAAGTTGGCATCTGAAGAACGCGTCAAGAACTTAACAGAAGAATATTGTATCGCAAGGTCCAGTGTAATCTACGGGGCAGCACCCGCAGCAGGCAAAGTAAATTTTGCCTTGTGGCTCATAGACAAACTGAAAAGTAACTCTGGAGTAAAAATAATCACAGACCAATGGAATTCGCCTACATTAAACACAAACCTAGCGTGTATGTTGCTTGAAGTCATAGCGCGAAAATTGACGGGCACTTTTCACTTGGCAGGAGCAACTCGCGTGAACAGATACGACTTCTCCAAGCTTCTAGCCAACACTTTTGGTTTAAACCCAGACTTAATAACACCTACCTCCTCCAAAGACATGCAATGGACCGCCCGAAGACCAAAAGACTCATCGCTTGACGTAAGCAAAGCTTCAGGCTTGCTGAACGAGAAACCCCTCGCACTCGATTGCGCCTTTGAGCTGTTGAGAAAAGAGGTAGAATGCCTTGAAGTTTGACATCGTAATGTGGGCTTTTAATGGGGGGAGGTTTCTTCCTTCGGTGCTTAGACGGGTGGAAAGTGCGATTCCTGAAGAGTACGTTCACAGGAAGATTTTGGTTGATGACCACAGCGTTGACAACACCGTGAAGATAGCCCGAGACTTCAACTGGGAGGTTTACTCTAATCCTTCCACTGGAATCTCAAGCGGAGCAAACGAAGCCCTCAGGCACGTAGACTGCAAACACTTCATGAGCATAGAACAAGACGTAATACTATCAAAAGACTGGATAAAAAAAATACCCCGGTACATGGAACAGAAAGACGTAGCAGCAGCCCAAGGCATACGCATCGCAACAGAGCCCACCCTTAGAAAAATAGACGCCTACGCATACCGTAAAGCTGAATACGCAAATTTCGGGTTCAGCCTAGACAACAATCTTTTCGAAACCAGGCTCATAAAAGAAGTGGGTGGGTTTCCCTCAGATTGCCCAGTCTGCACGGATGGAATCCTGAACCATAAACTTAGAAAAATGGGTTACAAATGGATTGTTGACATTTCAGTGGTTTCAGACCACATCAAGCTCAGCCTGAAAGATTCCTACACTAATCAGTACAAGCTAATCGGCAAATGCGCCATGAGTTCAATGTGCAAGAATAGAGATAGCCTAAAAACGATGCTGAGAGTCTTCGCCACAAGCCCAGCAAGATCAGCAGCAGTGGCAATACAAACTAAGAGCCTGAAAGTATTATGGGTCTATCCCAAATTTCGATTTCATGGTGCAAGAGCCATGGCAAGGCGCTTGAAGCAAGGATCTTAAACGACGTGACACCGAAAAATCGGTAGCTCAGCATTCTCGCTGTCTTCTCTTAATTGTCATATGTCCACATCTAACACACGCATGAATTCTCGCAAAAACCCATATGCTTCAACGCGGAACAAGTGGCTTTTGCAGTGGCAATCTGAAACGCCAAAACCCGCTACTGCCATGCCTTTTTTGCCAATGGCTTTGGCAACCGCGCATTCTTCAGCTTTAGCGGCTTGCTTGTAAAACACTGCGATAACTTTTGCTGAGTCATTGTCCAGCAGGTAGTCCACATGCCAAAACTTGTGCTTTTCCTTTCTAAGATGGCGGCGCACACGCTGCTCCAAGTTGCCCTGTGCAGAGCCAATGTAAGCGTACGAGCCCTTTACAAAGGTTAATTTGCCCAGCGCGCCCACTTGCACGGTGGCATCGTGGCTTACTTGGATGATTAAGACGTAGATGCCTTTCAAACGTTTAACCGCCATTTTTTCTTGGACAGCAAGCCTAAACGTTACAGCACTTGTTTCAGTGCGGCTTCCAGCTCTTCGAAACGCTTCACTATCTTGTCAGAGTGCACCACAATCCACGGGCTTAAACAAGCCATATCCGAAACCACTATGACTGCTTTGCCTTTGCGTTTAGCGTGAAAAAGCTCCATGCACGCTCCCGCGGAAAGCCTCGGCAAATAAGCAACAACCACATCGCATTTCTCAATGTCCGCTATGTCTCGTTCAACAAAGTCTTCTGCTGGAACCTTATCCCACCAGCACGGCTCGTCTTTTCTGTAAATTACTTTCTCTCTTAGCCACGGGTCAATCACTTCGTAGCCTAACCGCGCACAGATTTCCCTTATAGTTTCCCGATACGCTTGGTCAGTCTCCATGCCCTGAATTGGACCTGAAATGAACGCTTTCTTTTTCACGTTGCCTGCACGGGCTCCTCTGGTTACTTCGCGCTCAGGTACAGCAGCACCGCTAAAGCTGCAAACTCGAATAAGTCGGGCAGCAACGCGAACGGTCCTAGGCCGAACAGTGCAAAGCCAGAAGCCCTAATCACCATGGGGTTCGACGTTAATTCTTTCATGAGAAAAACTATTGAAAACAGCAGTAGCCCGATGGTGAAGTTTGACCGCGTGTTCCTGTATATGTCCGCGTACGTGAGTATCAGAAATGACAATAGCGCTATGTTGAGTGTGGAAACCACTGTTTTTGCGATGTAGAAAAACTCTAGGTCACCAGCAATATCACCTTGATGTGGCAGCGGCCTCCAGAAAAACTGGGGATCGTAAAATGTTAATGCAGCCCATAAGCCTGCTAAAAGAGCCACGGCTACTAAAGTAACCAGTATAACTACCCAAACCAACACGTTCTTGTTCATTTGATTTTCCATCTCGTTCTTCTCCTTTTTTTACTTTTTCCACATTTTATTCAGAATCTCCTCGAATACATCATAGTTCTCTTCCATGGCTGTGGATAGAAAATACGTGATGCCGTAGCCTTCTCCCACCGTGGTGATTATTCGGTTTTTCTCAAGAACTTCCAGATGGTGCCTGATTGTCCTGTAGTCCATTTGAAGCTGAGTTGCCAGCTGGTTGGCGTTCTGCGGGGTTTCCTTCAGTACTTCAAGTATTTTAGCTCGAGTCGCGCCTCCTCTAGTGCCAGCAATAAGCCATCCAAGTAAGTATTTGAAGGGACGCCCGCTCGCAACCATCTATATCGCCTGTTTACATCGAGGAGTTTTAATGAAACTATTCAAGCTTAGGTGTAATAAACGTTCGCAAGTTTCTGCGCAGTCAACTTTGGCAGAGCCGCGGTTAGATTTGGAACAAAATTGGGTACAATTCTGAAAAAGCGTTTAATAATTCTTACCCGTTGAGCAAAGAAAGACAACCAAAAAGGAGAACGGTAACAACGGCAAAAACATGGTCACTAAATCACTGCCAAAGACATTTGAGACAAGCACCCGAACCCCTCTCCCCGTTCTCTCTTTTTGGTTGTCCTCTTTTTCTGGAGCATTTTGAAAGGTGAACAAAACTGGGCATAGCAACTAGAGCAGTTAGGAATATTTCACGACGCAAAATGAGAGCACTGTTAGTAATCATAGCCTTAGGCTTTTCCATGGCAATTATGATTTCCATTCCCGCCGGAATCACAGCTAACCAAGAATCCACGCTGGGTCTAACTGAAAACCTCGGCAGCACAATAACTCAGACCCAAGCCACAATCAACCAGACACTAACACAAATCGACTGCAGCCTTACGCCAAGCATGGAAGGCTTCGGCTTTGCACCTCCAGACATGGGAGATTCCAGTTCTGGTTTTCCAGGTGGTGGTCAAGGCGGCTTCACGCCTGGACAATTCGGTAATGGCACGGGTATGCCTGGGGCATTCGGCGGCGGCGCTTTTGGTGGCGGAGGAACCACCGCCATGAACGAAACCCTCTACGAGGATCTTAGTTCCATTGATGGCGTTGCCGCTGTGGCGACAAGCTTGCAAGTGTCTGAAGGGACAAACCAAACGATATCGGCTCCAAACGGACGGACTTTCACTCGTCTCGTGCCAGATTACGTGATTGAAGGCATACCGTTGACTTCTGATTTGGTTGGCAATTACCCCATTTTGCCAACGAATATTACTGCTGGGCGAAACTTGGCGGCGGGAGACAGCGGGGTTGTGCTTCTAAGCGAAAACAACACGGCGTTTTTCGACGCTGAAGTTGGCGATACAATCGAGATTTTAGATGGAACTTTTGAGGTCGTAGGTGTCTATGGGGCATCGGGAATTGAGGATTTGACGACGCTTTATATGAACCTGTCTGACGCGCAAGCGTTGACTAATAATACTGGCTACATAACTTCCATCACAGTGTTTGCTGAGAGCAGCGATCAGGTAACCGATGTGGCAAGCGCCATAAGCGAGTTGCATCCTGAATTGTCAGTGACTACTGGCCAACAGCGTTTGGAACAGCTTGAGGCTCTGCAGACGAACTATGAAACTGCGCTGGCGAGCGCAGAGACAGCGTTGGCGCAGACGCAAAGTGTTGCCTTTCAAGAGATAATTGTTGCAGTTGCCGCTACGAGCCTGATAGTCTTGTTCGTAATGCTGTACACTGTACGTGAAAGAACAAAAGAAATCGGTACGCTTAAGGCTATAGGCTTCAGCAACTGGACTGTGATGAGCCAGTTCATGCTTGAAGGCGTATTGTTGAGCCTGATAGCGGGCGTAGTTGGCATCGCGATTGGCAGCGTTGCTGCGCCTGCACTGTCAGGGCTGCTGCTTCCGACCGTAAGCCAAAGTGGCACTTTTGGGCGTGTATTCACGTCAACAGGTGACACGGGAACTACAGCATCTATATCTGTAACTCCTGAGCTGATGCTGATTGCGATTGGTGCAGCCGTGCTTTTAGGCGCGTTAGGCAGCCTATACCCAGCGTGGAGGGCTTCCAGAACAAGACCTGCGGAGGCAATGCGATATGAGTGAAACAGTACTGAAACTAGACAAGCTTTCAAAAACCTATACGCTTGGCAAACGCAAAGTTCCAGCTCTTTCCGGCGTTAACATGCAAGTGAAGAAGGGCGAATTTGTCGCCATCATGGGGCCTTCAGGCTCGGGCAAAACAACGCTGCTGAACGTGTTAGGCTGTCTTGACAAGCCAACCGCTGGCGCGGTGCTGCTGGACGGCGTGGACGTGGCGAAAATGCCTGAAAAAGAGCTGTACAAGATACGGAGAAGCAAGATTGGGTTTGTTTTTCAAACTTTTAATCTTCTGCCATACTTAAACGCTCGAGAGAACGTGGAATTACCCATGGAAGGCACAACAACAACTAAGAGCGAAAGGAAGAGTAAAGCAAGCGAACTTTTAGGCATGGTTGGTCTTTCTGGAAGGGAAGAGCATAGACCACACCGACTCAGCGCAGGCGAACAACAACGCGTCGCTATCGCACGGGCGTTAGCTAATAACCCCGCCATAATCTTGGCGGACGAACCAACTGGAAACTTGGATGCAAAAAACAAACGCGAAATCGTCAATCTACTCGCAAGCCTTAACCTCAAACAAGACACAACCATAATCATGGTCACGCATGACGGGCAAGTGGCTGCTCACACTGAGAGGGTGTTGCTGCTGAAGGACGGCAGGATACTGAAGGAAAAGCAGGGGCTTCATTCAGCTAAGAAAAAGCTTATGTGCCCACACTGCGGTAGTAAAATTCAAATCGGCGACAGCACATGTCCTTCTTGCCGGAAAAAACTGAACAAATAGGAGCATGATTATTGTTGGAACCTTATCCGATACCAGTTAAACCTCGCTCTTCAAGAGCCTTACTCGTAGCGGTTATCATCGTTAGCCTAGTCGCTGGCGGACTGCTGGGCGGTGTAGTAAGCACCCTGGTTATTTCAGGGAACATCAATGATTTGAAGAGTCAAATTTCGACGCTTCAGGGACAAATAGCAGCTCTCAACTCTGGACAGGGCATCACGACTCAAGGCAACACTTACGTTTCAGGAGAAAATGTTTCGCTTGCCCAACTGTACGCGGCAGTTAAAGATTCCGTTGTCGTAATTCAAGGGTTAACAGTGGAGTACGATATTTTCCGTCGCCCTTACTACACGTCGGTGCAGGGCTCAGGCTTCATCTACAATATTGATGGACAAATGGTGGTTATCACGAACAACCACGTAGTTCAAGACACGACTAACGTTACTGTGGCTTTCATAAACGGGAACAGCTACGCTGCCACGGTGCTCGGTTCAGACCCCTACGCTGACCTTGCAGTGCTTTCGACGGATGCGCCGCAGAGCGAATGCGTACCGCTGGACATGGTTAGCTCCTCCACTTTAAGCGTGGGCGACCCGCTGGTAGCCGTTGGTGGCCCTTACGGGTTAGCGGGAACAATGACCACGGGCATAGTAAGCGCGTTGGGCAGGACAATAACTGAGGACATGTCGGGCGGTTACCCCATAGCTAACGTCATACAAATGAGCGTTCTCATAAACCCCGGCAACTCTGGTGGTCCACTGTTGAACTATCAAGGTCAAGTAGTGGGCATACCC
>CAZYUQ010000084.1:0-7178 GCA_964650565.1 uncultured Candidatus Bathyarchaeia archaeon
GTTCACGAGTTGGGGCACACGTTGGGTTTGAAGCATTGTCAGCGTTCTTCGTGTGTTATGTATTTTTCGAATTCCATTTTCGATACGGATAAAAAACAAAGTTTATTTTGTGATGACTGCTACTTGCAGGTTGCGTTAAGCGTTAATAATTTGGGGTAGGCGTTTTGGCTAAGGAATTTAACGAGCAAATTGTGTATTTGGTTCCCGTGTTAGTAAGTTTGCTGTTTGGGTCAGCCTGTGCTTACTTGCTGCTGACGCAGACTATGCCTGCTATTCCCGTTACACCGTTTCCAGGTGACTCTACCTCAAGCTCGTTTGGCAATGCTTTGTATTTTGTTGTGATTGTTGCTGTTGGTGCTGCTGTGTTGTATCTGCTGCTTAAGTGGAAGAGCCGCAAGTTGATTACTTTCCTCACGGCTTTTGCTTTGACTGCTGCTGCGTTGTTGCTGTCGGTGTTTTATTTGTCTGTGCTTTTTGCTTATGTTCCAAACGCGGAAATCATAGTCATTGCGCTGTCTATTGTTGTGACAGTGGTTGTTGATGTTGGCATTTTCCGTTTAGGCAGCAGGGTTCGGAACGCGCTGGTGGTCTGTTTGGGCGGTGCGCTTGGTGTGTTCTTCGGAGCTTCTATCCCGCTGTTAAGTGCGCTGCTGATTCTGTGTTTCTTGGCGGTTTATGATGTGTTTGCGGTTTACAAGGGTCCTGTAGGAAAAATAGCCCACGCTGGGCTTGACCAGCTTAAAGGGTTAAGTTTCTCGTTTAAGGATATTCAGATGGGTCTCGGCGACTTAGTGTTCTACTCCATGCTCAGCGGCAGCATGCTCTTCAACTTCGGCGTAATATCCTACGCTGCTTCCGTCATCGGCATCTTGGCTGGTTCGCTTCTTACGTTTGTGATGCTGGAAAAGAAAGGGATTTTCCCAGGTTTGCCTTTCCCCGTGTTCCTAGGTTTAGCTGTGGGGCTCCTTGCATCGCTCATATAGCCTGACGCGTTCACGTTATTTTTCAAGGATTGAAAAAAGAAGCTGTTATGTGCTCTGTTTGAACCATTCTTTGAAGACGGCGTTGATTTTCTGCGGGTTTTCGAGGACAAACACGTCTTCCATGCGCTGGAGTTTTTTGACTTGTTCCACTTCTTCTTTTCTGACGCGTAGTTTCATTTCTTTGCCGTTCGGTAGCTTCGTGGATACTACGCCTACTTCGTAGTCTGTTGGCGCAATGTAAACGGGCACGAACGCTTTCAGGCTCATGATTGCCGCGTTAGTGAGCAGCGTGTCGCCGATGCTGTTCGCGATTTTGGCGACGGTGTTTGATGTGGCGGGCGCGATTAGTAGGAACTTGTATTTGCGCATTTGCATCCAGGCGGCGAGAAACGGCGCGTTAGAGTTAAGCTCAACTGTAACTTTCGTGAAGTTTTGCCGTAACTCGTTTTCGAGCTTGTAGAATTTTAGGACTGTTTCTGCTGCTTTGGATAGGTAAACGTGTATTTCCACGGTGTCTTCGTACTCGTTTTTAATGGTTTTCATGGCTTGCATGTAGTCGGCGATTTTGTCGCCTGCGCCTGTGATTCCCCAAGCGACTTTGCTCTTTTTGGTTGGGGTTTCTTCGGTCATGCCTGTTTTTCTCCTTGCTCCTTTTGGCGCTTGTTTACTTGCTCTGCAAATTTCTTTAGCGTTTTCTTTAAGCTCCTGAAGCCTTCTTCGTCCTGTTTGGTGTCTTCTAGTGTGTCTTTGCTCCAGAATGTGGCGCCCAAGTTTGCTCCGAAGTATCCGCCGCTTACTGGTATCATGCCGTTTAGGATGTAGAATGTGTGGATTTGCATAAGAGCGAGTTCCTGGCCGCCTGCTCTGTCGCCTCCAACTGCGATGCCCATGCCGATTTTGCCTTTGAAAATGTTCTCGTCTGAGGCTACGGCTGCGCGTGTTCTATCCATTACTGCTTTGATTTGGGCGCTTACGCCGCCGTTGTACACTGGTGTAGCTAGGATTATGCCTTCTGCCTCCGTAAGCAGAACATAAAGTTCTTGCATGTCGTCTTGGATAACGCATTGTTTGTCTGTGAGGCAGTAGTCGCAGTGTGTGCAGAAGCCGATTTCTTTTCCGCGAACAGTCCATAACTTGGTTTTGAAGCCTTTTTTTTCTAGAATCTGGAGCGCTTCCTCGAGGATGTACTCAGTGGCTTGTTTCCGTGAACTGCCGCAAATGCCAACAATCATAATGCATCATCCAGAGTCATTACTCACTTGTGGACATTAAACCTTACTAAAATACAAAAACCAGTGCGGGGTCTATCGCTATTGCCGCTTTTCAAGCTCAATAGCATGTTGAAAACACGAACCTATTTGGAGCCTATTAGAGGTTCTATGCAGAAACCTATAGGGGGTAGGGTCGCTATTGGCTTGAAAACACGCCAAACCATGTTGCTGCCTTAAATAAGGGGGCTATAGACTGTTCCGAGCACGTCAGTTCAGTGTTTTCTTCTTGTAGCGTATTTTTTGACGCCGTAAAGCGCCACTCCCACCAGCAGGCATATGACGCCAACTATCCAAGCTTGCGTCGAAGCAAAGACGCTAAACGCCAAAAACATCAAGCAAGTAGCTAACCCCAGCACATGCACCAGCTTATGATAACGCCTATCATGGTTATCCAGCTTAAACGCCGCCAAATTCGCAACCGCATAATAAAAAAGAATAGCAAAAGTGCTCACGGCTACAACCTGCGTCAAATCAACAAACAAGACCAACAACGCCATCACGCCTCCAGCTATCCAAATCGCATAATAAGGCGTACCAAACTTGCTGTGCAACTTGCTTAACGCTTGCGGCATATCTCTCCGCCTAGCCATAGCGTAAGCCACGCGTGAAACGCCTAAAACCGAAGTGAGCAAAACACTGGCTGTCGCCACCAAACCGCCAATAGACACCAACTGCATCGCCAAAGAACTCCCAGTAACGCCAACAGCTTCCGTCAAAGGCGAATTTGACGCTGCAAGCCCAGCGGAACCCACAAGCCCCACAGCAACCATACCCACAAGAACGTAAACCACGGTGGAAATCGCCAGCGACAGCAACACAGCCCTTGGCACAATCCGCTTAGCATCTTTAACCTCCTCTGCTACAACAGCTACTCTCGCGAAACCACCATAAGCAAAGAAAATAAAATAGGCGCCGAAAAGCACACCGCTGCTGAAAGGCGTGAACGGCAGAAAATTAGCAGAGTTAACATGCAACAAGCCAAACACCACAAAAAACCCCAAAATAACCAGTTTCACAGCAACAAGCACATTGTTAAACAAGGCTGACTGCCTAATCCCCACAAAATTAAGCGCCGTAAACGCCACACAAATCACCGCGGCAACAACGTTAACAGGCAAAGCAGGAATCGTTGCAGTCAAGTAATACGCAAAGCCTAACGCAACCGCTGCACCAGCAAACGTGTTAGAAACAATCCACATCCAACCAGTCAAGAAACCAGAAAACGGCGAAAGCAACTGGCTTGCATAAGCGTAAACACTGCCTTCCGCAGGCTGCCACGCCGTCAACTCGGCAAAGCTCAAAGCCGTGAACACCGCGATAACCGCCGCAGCAACCATGGACAATACAAGCGCTGAACCTGCCAAGCCCGCTGCAATACCAGTTACAACGAAAATTCCGCCGCCGATTATGGCACCTACGTTTATGGCTACTGCGCTCCACAAGCCCAAATACGGCTTCAGAGTTCTATGCTCTTCCCTACCGTTCATGCTGTCACAACTACAGAATTTCTAAACACACGCTATTAAGGCTTAACGGCTCTGACGCCAAAAGAGCAAGAAAAATAAACGCGGAAAAGCATATAGTTACCTGAGGTTTTAGCTGACAATGAATTGTGAACGTTGCGGTTTGCTCCTTAACGAGGGAGAAAGCTACGATTTCCATGGAAAAACCGTGTGCGAAGACTGCTACTTTTACCTGACAAACCCGCCTAAAGCCTGCGACCCCGTGGCAGTGGCAGCAGCCTTGTCCGTCAGAGAACAGTTAGGCCAAACAGGCGCAGAGGGTTTAACGGCACTGCAGAAGCAAATTTACCGCGTAATCGAAGAAAAAGGGAAAGTCACCCGCGAAGAACTGCTGGCAACTGTTAAGATTAAGCCTGAAGAGCTGGAACAGCAATTCGCCATTCTGCGGCACTGCGAGCTAATTCGCGCATTCAGAGAAGGCGACAAAACATACCTGACAAAATGGTAGCTTACTGCCTACCAGCATGATTTCCATGCATAATAGCTCCTATGGACAGTTATACTTTTATGCTCTGCTTCGGTTCTACCAGAACATCTTCCTATTGTAACACTTTAAACTAACAGGTGAAAATTGATGAAAACAGCCTTAATGGTTTACTGGTCAAACACTGGAAACACCGAAAAAGTGGCACTAGCCATCAAAAAAGGCCTAGAAGCAGCAAACATCAAAGTCACCCTGAAAAAACCCCCAGAAGCAGCAGACTTAGACTACTTCGACTACGCCTTAGTATGCGTTGGTTCACCTTCCCTACAATGGCATATAGCAAAACCACTAGACGACTTCCTAAAAACAAACTTGGCCAAATACCGCCAACAAGGCAAAATCAAACCAACCGCCCCAAAAATCCCCGGAAAATACGCACTAATCTTCTGCACCTATTCAGGCCCACACACAGGACTTGACGAAGCCACACCAGCAGGCAAATACATGCGCCAATTCTTCGAACACCTCGGCTTCACCGTCCTAGACGAATGGTACATTCTATCGGAGTTCCACGGCAACTTGGAAAACAGCACCAAAGGCAGAATGGGCGACATCCGCGGAAAACCAACAGAACAAGAATTAGCAAAAATAAGAAAAGACGCTGAAGCAGTAGCCGCTAAAATAGCGTAAATGCTTTTCAGCAAAGGCTATTTTTCTCTGAGTGCCTTCGGAATGTAGCCGCATCTTGGGTCAGACTCGAGAATGTCGCCTGTGAAGAAGTAGGCTGATGTGCGGCATCCTCCACAGATTTCTTTGTACTCGCAGGCTCCGCATTTGCCTTTAATGTTGTTTTTGTCTCGGACTTTCGCGAAGAACTCCGAAGTTTGCAAGTCATTCCATATATCCTTAAGCGACTTATCTTTGACGTTCCCAAACCTGTGGACATCATTAAAACTGCATGGAATCGCGTCACCGTTTTCAGCCAAACTCATAAATTTCCCAAACCAGCACCTGCCCAAGAAGAAGTTTTCGTACCAGTCATTAAAGTTCGGCATTCCCCTTTGTTTTGCTATACGAGCGAAGAATGGATCGTACACGTTGACATCAGGTTTACCTTTGTATACTACGCGCAAATCGTAGAGTTTGTTCCAAGCCCACTCATATCGCTGTGGTGAGGGATTTGCCTTGAGACTGGCTTCTGCACTACTGTAAGGGATGAACCCGTGGAAGACCGTCCATTTCGCGCCGTATTGTTGTGCCAGATTAATTACGTGGGTGAAGTCTTCGGTGTTGACGTTTGTTGTTCCATCATTCAGGTTAGCGAAGGTGTACACTAGACAGTTCAGCATTTTCTCTCGAGAGAACTTCTTGATTGCGTCAACTGCTTTAGCGTACGAGCCTTTCCCGCGGATTGCATCATTTGCTTTCTCAGCGCCATCAATGCTAATTGACACGCTAGCTTCAATCTTAACTAGCTTCTCAAAGGCTGCGTCATCAAGCAAATGCCCATCTGTAATCATGCTTACGTTCAAGCCGATTTTTTTAGCGTAGTTTACTATTTGGAAGAAGTCTTTGCGCAGGAACGGTTCTCCACCGTTTATTCCAAGATAAGTTGCTCCGAAATCGTATATTTGGTCAACTATGTGCATGGCGCCTGCAGTGTCCACTTCATCTGGAAAAGGCGGTTTTCCTGCGGAAGCGCAATGTGCGCAGTTGCTGTCACACGCAAAAGTACACCGCCAAGGCACAATAAACAAAGGTCCTTTGCTCTTCAAACCGTTCTGCTCCCATTAAATCGGCAAGTGGCTAGTTGAACGTAAAATGCTATTTAACTCTTCACGTAACATGTCAATAATCCCCTCATGCGCCTCCTAAAGCTGGTAGAAGCTCCCAACACTGTTCCACACGAAAGCATCAGGCAAAGCCTTTGCCACAGCACACATGGCTCGCCAACCAGTGCAATGCGAAGGCGCCACCAACTTAGGATTAAACCGCTTAAGCGCATCCACCGTTTGCCCAATCCTTTTCTCGCAATCTTTCCCCGCCAAGTGAAAACCTCCAAGCACCGCATACACGTCCATACCACCAGTGATTCGCTGCGCATACGACACAGTGTTGATTACTCCAGCGTGAGCGCAACCTAGAACGATGACTAAACCTTTCCCCTTAACGTTAAAGGCGATTGCGCGGTCATCCCAAATCCACGGGTCAGCCTTCCACGACCCCTTAACCATGGTTCTATGCTGCAAGTAGCCTTTCTCAAAGCTTGTTTCGCGCGGAATCTCACCCGTCACCAGTAGCAAGTCGTCAGCAAACAGAACAGGCTGCTTTGTCACAATCAGCTGCGCCGTGTTCGCGAGTTGTTTTTATGGGTATTCTGGGTATTCGCGAACTTTTCCGTTGTGCTTAGCTGTGCCTCGTGCCTTGAACATGTCCTAATTATCTATCTCAGGCAACTTAGCTTTGCCAATCGCCTTCAGTGCGGCTAGAAGTCCGCCAAAATGGTCATAGTGCCCATGCGACAAGACTATGCATTCTACTTCTTTCAAATCCACGTCCATGCGCTTCGCGTTCTCCACAACGCCTTCGGAACTGCAGCCAGTATCAAACAGGATGCAATGCGATTTTCCGCCTTGTAAGATGCGGATGAGCATTGAAAAGCCGTGTTCTGCAAAAGGTAATTCTGCGTGTGTTCCTGCTTTTTGGTTGCCTGTATGCTTTGTTGTCCACTGTCTAAACGATTGCATTTCTTTCTTGTTGGGTGTGGAGAGAAAATCCAGCGAGTTATCCACTAAACTGAGGATTTCTAAGCCGTCGGCTTCCGCAATCTTGAACCGCCCAAGCTTAATTGTGCTCATGCAGTAACCTTCCAACCGTTATAGAGAGCCTCTGTAGTTGCTCGTCGTTGGGCAACCGACACACTTCTGGGCTTCGTACCGGTTACACGGGTTACAGTCAACATTGCAGGGTGTTACTT
>CAZYUQ010000085.1:0-7019 GCA_964650565.1 uncultured Candidatus Bathyarchaeia archaeon
AGCCTTGAACGTTCTGTGCCTTTCTTAGACGAGGACTCGGTGACCGCGGCGGTTGAAGCTGGGAAGCTGGCGTTGATACACGCTGGCGTAGACAGCGCGCTGGTTGGCAAAGTCTACGTTGGCTCAGAATCCAACCCATACGCTGTTAAGCCCATTGCGTCAAAAGTTGCTCAGGTGCTGAAGTTAGGCGAAGAAGACGGCGACGTGCAGGGCGTAGACGCGGTGGACACGGAATTCGCGTGCAAAGCCGCCTCAAGCATGTTTAAAGACGCGGCGGCGCTGGTCAACTACTCGCATTCAGGCATAAACTGCGCCATGGTTATCGGCGCGGATAATTCTCAAGCCTCGCCCCGAGGCTGCATCGGCGGTGAACTAGACCTCTTCGTTGGCTACGGCGGCGCTGCCTTCCTCTTCGGCAAATACGATGTGATTGCTGAGATTGAGGGGTGGTACTCGTGCACTTCGGACACGCCTGATTTTTGGCGCCGAGACGGCGAACCGTTTCCAATGCACGGCGGAAGATTCACGGGTGACCCCGCTTACTTTAAGCATGTTCGAAAGGCAGCTGCAAAGCTGATGGAAAGGCTTAACCTGCAGGCAGGCGATGTTGACTACTTTGTGGCGCATCAGCCTAACCCGCAGTTTCCAGTGAAAGTCGCGAAGGAACTTGGCTTCAAAGATGAGCAGTATGCGGCTGCGTTGCAGGTTAAAAACTTTGGCAACATGTATTCTGCAAGTTCGCCTGTAGGCTTAGCCGCAGTGCTAGATGTTGCTAAGCCTGACGAGCGCATTTTGCTTGCGAGTTACGGTTCAGGCGCGGGAAGCGACGCGTACTTACTCAGAACTACGCGTCAGTTAGTTGACAAGCGGCAAAACCAGAAAGTTACCGCCAAGTTCCAAGCTGAAAACCCGTTTGTGGAGTATGTGGATTACCCGACTTACAGGCGGCTTAAGTTGGGAATGTAACGAACAGTTAATAAACTGGAATGTTGATGTGATAAAAAAGGAGTTTACACCGTTGTTTGTAGACGATATCCTCAAAGTATTATACGCGCCTCATAAGGCGTTCAAGAAGATAGTTCAGGAACCCAAATACTTGGGTCCCATAGTTTTACTGGTTATCTTCGTAGTGGCGCAGCTTGGTTCTTCCTACGTGGTTGCTTCCCGCTCTTTTGTTGAGCAGACTATGCCGATGGCTGGTGAAGGCGACGTGTGGACGCAGAACGCCGCGTTGTGGCAAACAAGTCCCGGCTTAACCGCCAGCAACAACACGGTGGACTTTGTGAACAGCACTTACTACGGAGACGTCAGCATCGACTTTTCCGCCTCAAACGTTAGCAGCGTCTGGATGGAATTCACTGATTTCAACAGTTCAGTGAACTGCGGCGCTGACGGCTTCAAAAATATTTCCATCAGACTCAAGGTGGTTACGCCTGACGTTAAACCTGAAACCGTGACTCTGTACCTGTACTCTTTAAGCGATTCAAACTTCCAGCGCGACATAACCAGCGAGTTCTCAAACATTACACTGAACGTGTGGAATAACATAACCGTGCCAGTTGGTTCTGAAAGCAGCTGGGCAAGCAGCAACGCTGAGGCTAAGTGGGAAAACATCACGGGCATAAAAATGGAGTTCACATGGTCCACCAACCAAAGCGTAAACTTGCGCCTTGACGGCGTCTTTTTCAGGGGCTTATTCATAGATCCGCTTGAACTCTACGGCGTCGCGTACATTGCCTCCTCAGCGTTAAACGCTGTTACACCGTTTCTTTTCCAGTGGCTCCTGCTGACAGGACTCATGTACATTATAATTAAAGGCTTAAAGGGCAACGTGGTCTGGAAACCCTTAATGATAGCCGTTGGCTTCGCACTAGTGACACTGGTTATACAGGCAGTGATTATAGGCTTAGTTTACACGACGTTGCCGAACATTTATTATCCGCTTGAAGTGCTGGCGGGTGTTACCGGCGAATTCGAAGGGGCATACCAGATACTTCTGGACAGCATTGCTACGGTCAATCAGATTAGCAGCTATATTCAGCTGGCAATATACGTTTGGATAGTCGGTTTAGGCGCCATAATCGCCCATGACATAACCGCTCAACAGATTGAGGGCGCGCCTGCTGTTCCGCAGTTCGGGTGGATGAAAAGCCTTCTGACGTCAGCTGCAAGCTTCCTGTTGACGCTTCTAATCTTGGGCTTTGTTCTAGGCTAACCCGCAGCTTGACCTGAGGGACAGCAGAGGCTGCCTGTGCAGTGGTTAGCAAGATTTATATTTCCGCAGAAGGAACCTTTAGCCGAAGGCCAATCTAAATAGAGAGGAAAAGAATTGAACATCAAGGATTTAAGAAATGGAATGAAACGCGTCGAAGTTGAGGCGCAGGTAACTGAGAAAGGTAACCCTCGTGAAGTAATGTCTAGGTACAAGGATGAAACCTACACTGTAGCCGATGCTGTGGTTGCAGACGAAACAGGCAGCATAAAACTGACCCTGTGGAACGAGCAGATAGACCAAGTGAACGTTAACGACAAAATCAAGATAGAGAACGGTTACATTACAAGCTTCAAGGGCGAAATTCAGCTTAACGTTGGAAAATACGGCAAACTCACCATTCTGTAAGCTTGCCAGCCGAGACCGCTGGGGGAAAACCCCCGCGAAGCTGGGTTCATTTCTTTTTGAAAAAGAGCCAATTCTTCATATCTTTAAGCCTAACCAGCACGTAGGCGCCCTTGAGCTTAATGCCGTTAATCTCCACTATGAGTTTGTTTTCTTTTCGGTCCATCAGCGTGTAGCTGCCTTTGTCCCAGATTTCCACTGTGCCCGCGCCGTATTCGCCCTCAGGTATGGTGCCTTCAAAACCCGCGTAGCTTATGGGGTGGTCTTCCACCTGCACTGCTAATCGTTTCACGCCCTGCGTGGTTGGCGGTTCTTTCGGGATAGCCCAGCTTTTCAGCACGCCGTCCATTTCTAACCGTAAATCAAAATGCAAGTGCGATGCGTCGTGCTTCTGAATCACGTAGATTTTTTCGTCACTCAATTTTAATTCGCCTTTCGGTTCGCGTGTTTTCTGAAAATCGCGTTTTCGCCAATACTCATCTAAACTCAAAGTTGTTTCCGTAATCAGCGAGAAAAACAGCAGTAATATACTTTTCTTTTCTCCCGCAGACTGCTACGCGTTGCGGTTTTACGTTAAAGATTCAGAATTCGCAAATGCTTTATAAAAAAATAGACAACCAAGCAGCGAAGCGTGTAAACATGCATAGGTCTAAACTGGAAATATACGAAGCAGTGCTGCAGGTGTTGGCTAAAAAACCATTAAGCATCGACAGATTAGCCTACGAATGCAACATGGACTGCGTCCTTCTCAGCCAACGATTACCTTTCTTAGCTAAGAACGGGCTGATGCAGCAAGGAACCTGCAAAGGCCAAACGGTTTACGCGTTGACAAAAAGAGGCTTAGCCATCTCTAAAACTCTGGCGATTACGCGGCGCTTGGAGAAACTGCAAACCGCGAAGACCAGCCTTGGCGATGCGGTGCAGGCGCTTCCTGCCCTTTCAGGGTACCACGACAGCAAGGAAAAGCGGACGCGGCGAAGCGAAAACTATTAAGTAAGCCGCAAAGCCTAAGAAGCAACTATGGCGCCGCTTTCCCCTGAAACAGTTTGGAACACAACCGCACAGAACCTTTACAGTTTACTAGAAGCGGGTACGCTTGTTCAGAAACCGTTGAACGCAGACTTTTACGCGCCAAGCTTCATGCACTACCGCACAAGCCATTACTGTTCTAAACCAAACCAGTTCCCAACAATATCCGTGACAGGCAAGGGCTGCGCGCTTAACTGCAAGCACTGCGGAGGAAAACTCCTTGAAACCATGCACCCTGCTGAAACACCTGAAGCCCTCTTCACGGTAAGCTCACGACTGAAGCAAGCTGGCGCTTCAGGCTGCCTCGTAAGCGGCGGATGCCTACCAGACGGAACAGTACCGCTAAAACAGTTTATTCCAGTTCTTGGAAGAATCAAGCGTGAGTTAGGCTTAACAGTCCTCGTGCACACGGGCATAATTGACGCCGCCACGGCTGAAGCGCTGAAAACCGCTGGAGTAGACACCGCGTTAATCGACATCATCGGCTCCAACGAAACAATAAACCGCGTCTACAACCTGAACGCGACGGTTGAGGACTACGCGCGCTCGCTGAAAGCACTGCACGAGGCAGGCTTGAATTTTGTGCCGCACGTTATCGTCGGGCTCCACGACGGCAAACTCCAAGGCGAATTCCACGCCCTACAGCTAATAACCCGCTACAATCCTTCCGCTTTAGTACTCATCGCGTTCATGCCTATCCGCGGCACAGCAATGGCTCGCGTAAAGCCGCCGCAACCCATCGACATCGCCCGAGCCGCCGCAACCGCACGGCTCATGTTTCCTGAAACGCCGATTGCGCTTGGCTGCATGCGCCCGAAGGGCAAGCACCGCGCTGAAACTGACGTGTTGTGCTTGAAGGCTGGCGTTGACGCGGTAGCGTTTCCAAGCGAAGAGGCAATAGCGTACGCGGAGAGGCAGGGGTACGCGTTGACGTTTTCTTCTTGTTGCTGCTCACAAATTTACGCAGATAAGCATGTTGCGTAGCTTTCGAAGCGCTTCGAAGCAGCATTAAAAGAACAGTTTTTCACAAGCTGGCGACGCTACGCTATGATGTTTTTGAACGTACCGCTTGCTTAAGCATCTTGCCGCTTAAGACTACAGCCCACACTGCGCCTGCGAACGCTGATACCGCTTCAGGTACCGCCACGCCCGAAACATAACGCACTATAAACAAGAGCACCCACGGCGCAGCAGCAGCGAAAGCTACCAGCAACGTGAACACAGCCATCCGCACTTGACGTAGCGGCCAAAAAGCGCCAGTAATGACAAACATGGCTATGGGCAGAAGCACGAAAAACACGACGGAAGCAATGTGATGCAGAGGACGGATGTTTTCGGGGAAAACGCCGATTGCGAAAAGCGCCACGCGGCCTAAAAGAAACACGACCGCGCCTATTTTGCCGATTACGCGCTCTTTCAGGAACGCGAATAATCCTGTTGCGAAGACAATGCATAGTGCGCCGCTGATTAGCAATCCTGAATTAAAAAGTAACGCCGTAGCGCCTGTTACGATGCCTAGGTCGCTTAGGGCATTGTCCAACCAATTGAATTGAGGGTAGGAGGCTATGGCGGAGAAGACGAGCGCAAACGCTGTGAGGGGCGCTAAGAAACCGCATGTCCCTGCTATTTTGAGCCATAACATATTATCGGATTTTGCCATGTTCGTTCGCTTCCTTCAGCAAGCTTATGTTTGGTTTACGGTTAAAGGTTTGCGTTTTCAGGAACAAACCGCCTGAGCCGCTGCAGCGACCGCATTTTTTCTCTGTCGCCTACTTTGGCGGCTTGCACCGTCTGCCGTAGCAGCTGAATTGACTCGTCCATAGCCCTGCGGTGGACTGGGTAAGGCACGCCGTCTTTGCCGCCGTAAGCAAAAGAATACTTCACAGGGTCTTCCCAGCTTGGTTTTTCACCGTAAACCAGCTCCGCCACCAACGCCAAGCCCCTCACGGTAGCAGGTCCAACACCTTTAACGCTTAAGAGCTCCTCGTAGTTTTTGGGCTGAAACTCGTAAACCTGCTTGAGCTTCTTCCAGTTTATGCCCCGCGGCATCTGGAGAACCGCCATACCCTGCTGCTGACTGCTGCTTTGCGGAAGCCACTCTTTTAGCGATTTTTGCTGTAACGGTCTCGCCTCTTCGAACAAGCGCATAAGGCGGCGGGGCGGTTCTTTGGCTATGTCCACTGAGGCTTTACGGGCGCCCTCGCTGGTTTTCGCAGTCATGTTCAAAGCTTTCGCGCGTTTAGCATCGCCGACTACGGCGTTATGCGGTTCCACGATTAAGCTTGTGACGTTGTCGGAGAGCCAGTGGTAGCGGCGTGCAGTGCGGTCTTCACTGCTCATGCCCTGCTGGATTACCGCCCACTTTTTGTTTTCGGTTAAGAGAAAAGCGTGATGATAAAGCTGGTAGCCTGCTTGGACGGCGGTGTTGTCCACTTTGGCGGTCATGCGGCTGGTGTACACGAGTGCTTCTATGCCCTTGTCAGAGAAGCCGAACTGCTCCGCGACCTCAGCGATTTCCTCGGGGGCTTTTCTGCTGGTTTTGCCTTTGCCGCCGCATACAGCCACGCCGTGCTCTTCTGGCGATAGCGCTTGCTTGAGGATGCCTGTAACTACGGTGGTGACGCCTGAACTGTGCCAGTCGTAGCCTAAAACGCAGCCTAACGCTTGGAACCAGTAGGGGTCAGATAACCGCGTTAACAAAGTGTCAGTGCCGTATTCATTGACTATTATGGCGGTTATTTCTTTGGCGAGTTTGCGCATGCGTACAGTTAGCCACGCGGGTGCTTTGCCGCCGTGAAGTGGCAAGCTGGCTACGCCTGTCCTGAACATCGTCTCGTAAGCATCTCCAGTATAAGCGTTCTGAGGAGCGTTTAAAATGGCACTGCAGAAAAGACAATCAGCAACCGCGGAGAGTACGGTTAAAGTGAAAATAAACAGTGGCAATTAATCTGCGGTCGCTGAAATTTTCCTTTTTGTCTTCGCTGGGCGTCGCACGCAACATTTAATTCTCGCTTAAACGTAATGTTTATATTGGCTGAAATCGCATCTGAATAAACTCAGCTACGATTAGCTAGCCCCGCAATAACAACTTGGCGGCGGCTCAACCCCAACCGAAAAGGCGTAATGCCCTACAGGGATGCGGGAGTTGGCCTCCAATTGCGGGGACATACATGTGGACCTGACCAATTGCTCATCAGGTCTGAATTGGGCTTTGACGTTTAGTGGTTATAACTCCCTCCAAATCCAGAAAAGTCGATTTGCGAGAAGTACCAAAATAAATTTGAACATCCTGCATGGTCACGGGGTGCGCGTTGTGCGTAACTCCGGTTGATCCTGCCGGACCCCACTGCTATCGGGATAGGACTAAGACATG
>CAZYUQ010000086.1:0-6892 GCA_964650565.1 uncultured Candidatus Bathyarchaeia archaeon
ATTCCCAATTATAAACATCTCGGGTCCAGTTGTCAAAGAACCAGCCACAGCCGCACGTGAATTCGCAATTAAACCCGTGCCCACATAGGGCAAACCGCAGTTTACCGTGCCCACATCCACAGGCACCTTAAACACGTCTTCCAAAAGCTTCCGCTCCTCATCCTTCAACAACGGATGCGCCAAAATACCCTTGCCCGTGACCACCGCCAAGGCGCCAACGTAAGGCAAACCAGCGATTTCGCCGGGAACAGCCTCAACGCCTAAAACGTCAGCGATTTGCCGTATCTGTGGTTCTTTGAAACGGGGGTCAACAACTGTACCGCGGTCACTCGCCAAAACCAGATTGCCGTAAGCTGTCTTTTTTGTTTCCATAACCGCCACGTTGCCGTCAAACAACGAGCGGATGCTGGCGAGTTCTTCTTCGCGCACGAAATGCGGAAGCAAAATGCCGTTAGAGTTTGCGCAGGCTAACGCGCCCGCCAGCACAGAGCCGCCGATGGAAGTGTGCACAAGTTTCACTTTCAACCATTCAGCCATCCGCTCAGCTTTCTCCACCGGAAACATCGTTGGAACCACAACAAACTTTTCAGTAACAAGCGAGTACACGCCTATGCTGGCGCTGCCAACGATGCTGGACAAGTAAACAGTCACGAACCTTTTTCTCCTTCAACTAAGCGGCTGTTAATGGCAAATCTGCTGTACGCTCCCTTTTGTATCTTGTGGTTCACATCGGAAATTCCGCTGCAAAGAACCATTGGAACATGTTGCAGCTCTGCTGCACGCAGGTTTCAACTCGTATTCGGAACATGCATTATGAGCTGTAACTATCTAATCTTCACAGAAGCTGAATACAATTAACGGATTCGAAGCCTCCTACTCCTTCAAAAGCTTTGCAGGGGGATGGAGGAAAAATATTGACCATTACGTGGGCGCTCCTACACAAAAGGAGCTGAAAAGACGCTGCACACAACGAGTCCAACAAACACATCACCAGAATAACGTGACCTAGCTCGTCTAACACATGCTCTAAGAGAAAAATGAAAAGAAAGGGGGGAATAGTTTTGACTGCTCTTCTGCAGGTTTTACCGTTTTCTAACCAGCAACAGGTTAACTACGCCTATGACGATAGCTAAGATCACAGCAATGAGCAAACCGTAGATCAGCATTGTGTTGTCTGGCGGTAACTGTAGCGGTTCTTGCGTTGGCTGTACTGTTGGCTCTGGACCCACGAATAGACCGCATGATGCGCCTGAGCTGCTGTAGGATGCGTCGCCAGCGAATGTTGCCATAATCGTGTACATGCCTTCAATTTCTGGAAGCCACTCAACGCTGTATGTGCCGTAGTACGGATTTGTTGTGACTGTGCCGATTTCTTGGTAATTGCCGTTTGAATCTAGAGCGGTCAAATACACATCAACACCAGTCATTGCATCGGTGCCGTAAATTCCGCCGATTGGCAGTTGCATGTGCAAGTAATCCATCTGCGTCTTCATTGAAACTTCAGAAACGCATGGTGTGTTAGGCTGCGCCGGAGACAGGTCCATAACAGTGCCCTGAACCAAAACGGTAGTTCCCAAAGGTACTTGAACGTCTGGTGCAGTGACTGTGGTTGCGCTTTTGCCTTTGCCGATGATGTATGTGTATCCGTCGTATTGGTTTGTGGCGAGTAGGTAGCCGTCGGCAACAGCCCTAGGTGTTGAACAGCCAGTTAGGTTCCATACACCTTCGCCTGTAACCAAGTCTATGGCGTGCATGCTCCAGCCTCTGGTGACTGGCCAGCTTTCAGTGTGTTCATAGTTCCACGTGAAGAACTTGCCGTCCGCAACTAAACCTCCAACACCGAAAGAGTAGAACGGCATAACCGTTGTACCATTCCCATCAATGTAGGGAGTTTCGAATGGAGATCCAGCTGGCGACACGTAATGCCACGCTATTTTGCCGTCAGTCCAGTTGAAACCGTAAACACCGTCGTATGCTTCTCTAATTATCAAGCCGTAAGCTGAGAATGCAGTGTAACCTCCGAAGGCGGCTGATGACCAAGGATAGTCCATCGTTTCGCTTGTCCATGCTTTCTTTCCTGTTCGCAAGTCGTAGGCTACGTAGTGCCCTGCGTTTGTCAGCGTAGCTATTTTTCCGTGGTCAGCAATGTCACACATCATGCTGTACATGCCCTCGTCTATGGTTGTGGTCCATAGCGTTTCACCAGTCCATAAGTCATAACCCGTTATTGTTTCGCCAGTGTACACTTGATCCACAGTGATTCCGGAGACGGTTGCGCCATATCCTGATTCAAAGTCACAATGAGTGGGCAAACTGGTCCTTGCATAGCTTGTGTTGGTTTGTATTCTTGACGCAAAGTTGCTGGAAGTTCCGCTTGTGGTCCAGTTGATCAAACGCCCGCCTACTACTGACAGAGCTAGTGGCAGTTCGCCACGTTTGCTCGGTTGTTTGTAGAAAGTAGCTGAACTAACCGGCGAAATTGAAACGTTCACAGTCATAGCGCCAGTCCATGGATTCCACTTGTACAGCCTTCCACTTTGGATACGCATGAGATTTACTGACCATGTTCCAGCTGCTTCAGCGCCTGACACCTCAGATTGCGTGGGAGCATTGTATTCGATGAGGTTGGGTATTAAACCACTAGCTGATCCGAAGAAGAAACCAGCGCTAACGGTTTCGCATGGGTATTCCCAGTACACTTCACCTGTGCGTAAGTCATAACATCGGAACATCATTGAGCCAGAGGTAGATGAACCTAATCCTGGCTTTGTGTAGCTATCATAGACTCTTCCTTCGTAAATTACAGAGGGGCTAGGTGGAGAGCTAGTTAAGCCGTAGTGCCCTGCTTGTCCACCGATTATACCGGCTATTGTGTCTTTTCGCTTCCACAGTATATGGCAGCTGTCAGGTGCTTCAACCCATGGAGTAAACCTATCATCGAGGTATGACTGATACCAACTTGGGGATTGCCCAGGGTACATTTCCTCCCATCCCGCAACGTGGCCATTGTAGCCAGTAGCAGGCCAGTTTCCTGCGATTTTCCACCATTCCCTGTTTTCCACATGCACAGGTCGCTCCCAGTAGTCAGTTGGCAACGGCGATTCGGGCCAAGAAAGCACCATCTCTTCCTGCACTGTAAGTATTTGCTCTTCCGTGGATGCTGGCTTATACCAGGTTGAACCAACAGTTACGGTGCCTCCAAAGAAGCCTCCGCTCAGTTGGCCCCCTTCAAAGAAGGTTCCAGGGAAAATGAACTGGAGCTTCCATTCGCCAACTTGGTCAGCGATGTACTCGAACCATGCTGTTGCATCCGCTGGATATGAAGCTAGCTCGATTTTATCTGTGGTTCCGTCGGGCTTGGTGATTACCACTGTGTAGTTTGGATGGTTCCGAGCTGCGTGAGTTGCTGGTGTAGTCCATAAGTTAACCAAGAAGGTCTGACCGACGCCTATCGTCGTGGGTCTGAAGCTGAGGTGAGGAATTGGTTGGATAGTAAGATCTGGAGTGACGCCTGCTGGTGGTCCTCCACTAAGTCCAGGTCCTTCGGGTGCGGCGCTAACTGGTACAGTCAACATAGCTATTGTAGAAACTATCATCAAAGCGGTAATGAATAAAGCAGCAGTCTTCGTTTTGCTTATTGAAAGTTGCAATTTTTTTTCTCCTTTAGTTTTGATTGCCTGCCTTCCATTTACGATGGACAAGTTTATAAGATTTACCTATGTGCAAGTCTGAGCAAAGAGCATTCATTGAAAGCCAAAAGCAGCCTTCTCCTCAGCAGACATATGGAAAATACGAATGAAATATAGAGGAACAGCCACGTAAACTGGGCACCTCATCACCGCCCTTATTGCCGCAGGCAGCTTTTCTGGAACTAAACTTCACGAAAATAAAGCAAAAAAACCGTTATTTTTGGAAAATCAGTTTTCTTCAGCCAGATAAACCGTCACGTTGCCCTCGCTGTCTTTAGCTGCGCGCACACGGATTTTCCTCGGCGGCTTCTCTATGCCTCTGCTCCAAACTTTCTCGTTTACTTCTTTGCTTATCACAAGCGCGGGCAATTCTTGTTCTTCTTCGTCGTCTCCTAAAGTCGCAGTTAACTTCATGTGCTTGGTTATGAAGGCGCGTATCATGTGCATGGCTCTTGGAGCGCGCTTCTTCGGGGGTCTAATCAACGCTTTTCCTAAGGGAATCGTGTAGGTTCGTTCTTCAACGATGTCCTCGTCTTCTTCCTTCTTTTTCCTCGAAGGTTTAGCTTCCTCTTCTTCCTCTGCTGGCTCAGGTGTTTCCTCAGCTTCTTCGGTTTCAGGTGTTTCCTCCACGGTTTCCTCAGCTAAGGCTTCTTCAAGTTCTGCTTCAACGTTCTCTTCTTCAAGAGGTTCCGCTGGTTCTTCTTCCTGCGTTTCTTCAGACGCGACGGGTTCTTCTTTGTCTTCTGCTTTCACGGCTTCAATTCTCCTATGCTTTTATTTTTCGGGTTCTCCACTGCCTTCTACGTTTAGGGTTTGTCCTGACTTTCCCACTGGTTTTTGCTATCACCCACGTTGGGACAGGCTGTTTCTCTTTGTTAGCTTTAGCTAGCCTATGCTTTTTAGCTGGGGGTTTGATTCGCGCCATGTTCATATCCTTCTTATTTTTGGTTCACGCTTCCGAGATTGAAGCTGAATTAATATCTGTTTCAGTTGAGCGTCTGACATCGGCACGGGCACTTTGCCCAGTTGCGCCAACTGGATTAATTGAAGCTCCAATTGTTCGATGAATTCAGGCTTAACCATTTTCAGGTTAGTCAGCCTCTGCCGAGCTTCAGGAGACAATATCTTCCTCAGCAGTTCCTGCTTTTGCGCTTCCATCTGCTGCTCTGCTTGCGCTTGTCTTTGGTCATCGGTCGCCTTCTGCTGCATCGCTAAAAGTTTTCGTCTTCGAATTGCCTCAAGCTCTTCGTCTGACATCGCCTATTCGCCTTGATACTTCCTAAGCGCTGGAACCGTCTTCACCAAGTCCTTCTGCAAGTCCTGAGCTATTTCCTGAAGAAGCTTCCGTCCTTTCGGGGACATCTGCCTCCCCTGAGAACCTGCAGTCTGAAGTAGATCCGCTTGCTCCAGTTGCTGCAGCACTTTGCGTATGTTGCTACCGCCTGCCTTAGAGGCGTGGTTTGGTTTAGTGCCGAAGTTTTTTCTGCCGCCGTAGTCAGAGCGCAGTTTCTCTATGCCCATGGGACCGTGAACGTAAACTTTACGCAGTACCGAAGCGCTACGAGTGTACCACCAGTCAGCGTCTTGCGGCTGCTTTTCCACATGCGAACCTGTTTTGGCGAGGCTTGCCCACACTGGAGGCTGCACTGCATCAACGTTTTCTTTTAGGTATTTGGCTACTTTTTCGATGAATTCTGCTGCTGGAACATCATGTGGAGTTGTCAAGATATTTTTGTTCCTTTTCGGGTTTTCCTTGCAGTAGAATCATGAAGCCTAATATAAATATTCTCCGCGGAACAGGAAGCTCTCACAAACTAACTATGCGCTTATTTTCGGCGGCGGCTTCACGCGTCTGCCAAGCTTTATGCGCAGGGCAATGCGGTAAAGTTTCCGCAGCGACTTCACCAACTGCTCAACCGTAGGCGCTGCAGAGTGAATCAATGGCACTTGTTCGTACTCTGCAAGCCGTATCGCTTCTTCATCAGGTTTGGTGCGGTGAAAAACCACTATGCGCGGTTTCAGGCTGCTGACGCGCACAATCATCATCGGCAAACTGCCAGAGTCCACGTTCGTGAAAATTAAAGCCCGCTCCGTTGTTGCCCCGAATAGCTGCGCGTACTCCAATCCTGACAATGCTTCAACTGCTTTTTTGCTATCGATGACTGTGTAGCCGCTTACTTCTTTGACGTACTTGTCTTGGCAGGCTACTATTTCGCCGCTTATGGCTTTGCACAGGTATTCCACGCGGACGGGTATGGGGAATTCCCTGAGGTCTAGGATTGCCATGCTGGGGGAGCTTGTTAGCTTGGCGAATTCCCTTGTGAAACGGCTGCCTTTCGCCTCGTCAATCTGCAGGAGCGCCAGCACGAATCTGCGGATGAATTTGGCGCCTGGGCTTTTTCTTCTGCCGCTTTCGTAGTCGCTTATGACTGAGGGGGAAAGCGCCATTTTCTCTGTGAGGTTTATTTGGGAAACCGCGAAGAGTTCGCGCCACTTGCGCATGGTAGCGCCTGACTTGCTTGAGAGGATGATTTCACCTGCGATTCTTCTTGCTAGAATCTCTCGGATACTAGGCGACACAGACATACGCGACACCTCAAACCAGCATTGTTCCCTTCAGTGAGGAAATATAAAACTGTACCGCTTTTACGCGGAGCACAGTTAAACCATAAAAAACAAAGCGAAAGCCTGTTATTGCTGGAAACAGCGGCGGCGTGAAAGCTATTGGAGCCGCTTGCGCGTCTATGAGGCGGAATGGATAAATTTTCCACGCAGCCTGATGAGCTGGAACAGTAAAGGTTATTCGGTTACGCGATTAAATAAGAAGGAAGGTGGCACTTTGTCGTTTAAGGCAGCAATTGAGGAAACCGCGAAAAATAAGAAAAGCCGCATAGTGTTAGCCCTAGACTTCCCGTATCAAAACCCCGAAAACCGCGCAAGCCTCCTCGCCAAAGCAGAAAACGTTCTAGACGCGGTTCACCCGTACATCTGCGCCGTAAAAATTAACCATCACTTGGTTCTCCCCCTCGGCACGTTCAACGGCATCCAAAAACTAATAACCCGCATCCACGATGAAGGGTTGCCCGCAATAATGGACTGCAAGGCTAATGACATCGGCGCTTCCAACCAAGTCATAGCTGAGTATTACTACGCCGCAGGCTTCGACGCGTTAATAGCTAACCCCTTCGTAGGCTGGGAAGCAG
>CAZYUQ010000087.1:0-3116 GCA_964650565.1 uncultured Candidatus Bathyarchaeia archaeon
CTCAAGAGATTCGCAGCTTCTTTAAGCAGTAGCCACAATCTCTTTCAAGTTCTCGTCCAATCTCACTTTTCCAAGAGAGATGCCTGCGGGTTTCTCTGAAACTGAAGTAAGCACCTTCAACGCTTTCCTCTCGTAATCAACCTTGCTCAAAACGCCGATGCCTAAGAATTTTCTCTGAGCATCATACAACCCCAGCAGCAAGCCTTCGCCGCCCTGCATAATCTTTGCCTTGTCTTGCTCTTCAATCGCCAACAGCTTTACAGACCAAGTCTTCACTTTTGCATCTGCCAAATACTTAATGTAGCCTAACTCCCGCAGGTTCCTACGCTTCTCCCTGCTCCGCTCCCTAACAGCCTCAGGAGACTCCACAACGACTCGCCTGAATTTTTCAAGAGCCACAAGCAACGGCATCACCTCGCCATTTTGCCGAATACAGAAAACCACGTCGGGGTTAAGCTCCTCAGCCAACCGCGCCTTGTACGTCACAGCTTCTTCGCCTTCAACCCAACCGCCAGTGTTCACAATAACAAAATCAGCTGCTTTATCCATAATCTCTTGTTTCATCAGCGTTATGCCCTGAACTGTTTTGTCCACGGCTTCACTGGGCGAAGTGAACCCCACAAAAAACGCGTTTTCCGTCTTCAACGCAAACAAGTCTGTAACAGGCTTAGTTACAAAGGCGTACGCAACTGTACACGGCGGACCAATATCCGACTGCCCCAAATCCCCATCTAAAACCGCCACCTTCTGCTTTCCATTAATTAACCTGTTTATCAGGTATGTGCAGAAACTCGTTTTTCCCGAGTCCGCCTTTCCCAAAACCATAACGGTCACGGGCTTTCCCTGAAAATCATCAAGCACACCCAAACAGTTAATCCATGACTGCGGAATTGTGTTGCCGTCCACTTCTTCAAGGCTTGCGTTTTCGCCTAACAAAATCTCAAACGTCGCGGTCTCCAAAGCGGAGAAAGGCATTCTCTTTCCCTCTCGAATCACGATTTTGCCCGCATTTTTAGCTGAAAAGCCGAAAACTTCAACGTTGCCAGAGACAACCGCAACCGAAGCAGGACCATCTACTAAGAGAGTCTTGCCTTTTTCAACCGTCTTATTCATCTGCTGGTGTCCTCCGCGAATAAACATGCCCCACTCTTCCAGCTATGCGGGTAGCTGAAACTATGTCTCTGAGGCCACGCCTATGCATGCTAGCGTCAATATGCCTGTCTGTTCCCGCCTCGCTTACTACCTCCAAAACCACTTCAGAAGGCAAGACGGCGTCCAACGTCTCCAAAAGCGTTTTGTACGTTGGAACTCCATTCCCTATTTTCACTGAAATCACAGTTGAGAGAACCACGAAATCCTTTATAACTCTTTTAATTTTGTCCACTACCTCTTGAACGCTGAAACAGTTGCAGGTCTCGTTAACTTTTCCGTCAG
The DNA here is from genome assembly GCA_964650565.1 of uncultured Candidatus Bathyarchaeia archaeon. Lineage (GTDB taxonomy): Archaea > Thermoproteota > Bathyarchaeia > Bathyarchaeales > Bathycorpusculaceae > JAOZHU01. The sequence goes on from CAZYUQ010000087.1 coordinate 1,435, forward strand.
CTATAACCGCTAACCCAAACACTTCGCCCGGATCAACGCCCACAACGATCTTCTCGTATGATTCTTTTCCCTGGAGAATCTTCACGGCTTCGTTTACAACAGTGCTTGGCGCCGTTTTCTCATCGTAAACCAGTACGTGCTCATGATTTATGAGGTGTTTTTCTTTTTCCGTGGTTATGACAACGTTAGCTTCTGCGGGTACCGAGCCGCCGGGAACTATGCTGAGAAAATCAATGTTTCGATCTTTTAACTCATTGACTACTAAGAAGTAAGCTTTTCCTGAAACTGTCGCAACCGCTACCTTCGCTTTCATACATACTGCCTGCAGACGAATCTGCGTTCAAGCGCAAAGCAATTATTGGTTCCGCACTTTATAATCGTTGATGTGTGGGTTAACGTGATTAAAAAAGTCTTAACGGGCTGCGGGTGCATCGACAGCAACATGGACGGCGGCATATCCCCAGAAAGCATCACGCTGATTTATGGTGAACCCGAAACGGGTAAAACCACGCTGGCGATGCAGTGCGCCGTGAATTGCGCATTGCAAGGTTACAAGACGTTATTCATTGATTGCGATAACACGTTTTCTGCCAAAAGGCTCTCTCAAGTGGCTGCGGGAAAATTCGAGGAAATCGCCGAACTCATAATTCTCGTCAAGCCGAATGATTTCAGAGAGCAAACTGCTGTTGTAGACCGTTTAGCAGAGTACACTGAGAAAAACTTTGGTTTAGTTGTCATTGACACCGTTACTTCGTTGTACCGCGTTAACGTTGCCGTATCTTCCAAGAAAACGTTTGGGCTTAACCGCGAGTTAAACAGGCAAATGGCGATTTTGGCGCAGACGGCTAAAACCCAGAAAATCCCCATCGTCGCAACCAGCCAAGTGCGAAGCGTTTTCAACGAAACCAACGTGAGCGTGGCGCCTGTGGCTACCAGAGTGTTAAAATTCTGGGCGGACACAGTAATTGCCATGAAACCCACTGAAAACCCGCAGGTAATCAAAGCAGTGCTTGAGAAAACGCCTAAAAGACCTCAAGAAGTAACATGTTATTTACGGATAGAAGAAACTGGACTACGAGATTACCGTTTCCACTCATAAAATGGTTGATTGCATGGACATAGCTATACTAATTGCTGAAGCGTTAAAGTTCATTTTTCCCGCCTACTGCGCAAACGGTGCGCCTGTGCTTGCCGGCGGGGGACCAGCGTTGGATTTTGGGAAAAAGTTTTTCGATGGCAAACCCGTTTTTGGGAAAAACAAAACTTTCCGCGGATTCTTCTTCGGCTGGTTCATAGGCATTTTTGTTGGCGTTGTGGAAGGTTTCGTTTTTGGTTTCGCCACTTACAGCGTGTTGTTCAGTGTGCTCACGCCGTTGGGTGCTTTGCTGGGTGATTTAACTGGGGCATTCATAAAACGCCGTTTAAGCATTGCGCCTGGCGGTTTGCTTCCGATTATCGACCAAATAGACTTCGTTGTTGGCGCGCTTTTGTTTTCGTTGCCTTTGTCCATGATATCTTGGGAGTTAGCGCTTGCTGTTATCGTGATTACTCCGCCGATTCACTTGTTGACCAATTTCTTGGCGTACAAGTTGAAATTGAAAAATAATCCTTGGTGAAAAAGGGTTAACTTGGATTCATCTTTATGTAGATTGCGTTTTCCAAGAATAAGTACGCTAACAGCA
>CAZYUQ010000087.1:3126-6856 GCA_964650565.1 uncultured Candidatus Bathyarchaeia archaeon
CATGTATGCTTGTCTCGGTTTGTAGACGTATTTTGTACTTTGGTAGATGGCTAGCACGCCTATGAAGCCCATGGCGTAGAGGGCTACGGCGATTACCGTGTCAGTTATGAATTGGTCTCCGAGTCCAGGGTAGAGAAAATAGAATTTGTTGTTATAATAGATAGCAGGCTGGATTGTTGCGTAGTTTATGATTGTCCATAAGCCTCCGCCGAACAGAAATACGGTGAACGCTAGTGTAAGAACGGAAATCGTGAATGCTGAAGGCTGTGCGGTTGCGATTTTGCGGAACCATCGGCTTAGTGAGAAAGGAACGGACTCGGATTGTTTTTTAAATTTCTTCGCCATGTTTTACTTCCCCAGTGCTTATCAGGTGTTCTGCTACTTCTTTAGCCCATTCTCCTGTTAATGAATGCTTCTCAATCTCTCTTAAATATTCTTCCCACGTGATGTTTAAAGCTTTTCTCCAAACCTCGTATTTCTCAGCTATGTTCTCGTAAGCTTTCAAGTGTGCAGGGCAAAGGTTGTGTTTTGTGGCTTCTTTGTTGCAGATTTTGCAGTTCACGGTTGTGTCTTCCTTGGTCGCTCGCAGGGTTTGGGTTATGTGCTGTTGTGCGATTTTTCTTTTATGCCTCTTATAAATAGATTCTGCATAGGTATTTTCAACTCTGTATCAGGTAAGAATCAGTTAACCGTTTTGTGTTTCTTGAAGTAAATCAGCAACCCAGCGGCAACTGCAACGATTGCGACTGTAGAAGCAGTTGCAACTGGCACTGTTGGGAAAGGCTCAGTTATGTTGAAGCAGATTGTTTCAGAAACACCGACGTTTCCAGCAAGGTCAGCCGCGTAGACCGTTAGGTTATGTTTTCCGTAAGATAAGTTGGTCAGCGTTGTGTTTCCAGCAATAGTTTCGTTTTGTTGCCCGTCTAGGCTATATGTTATCTGTGATGCTGGATCGCTTACAGTGAAATTTAACGGCATATTGGTTGAATAGTAGGTTTTGTTCTTCTCTGAAAGATCAGACACCACTGGAGGTGTAGTGTCTATAGTGAAGTAGACTTGATCATGATCTGATGCTCCTTCCCTTCCAGCATAAACCGCATAAACTTCTAAGTAGTGCGAACCATCAGACAACTCAGGCAACATTACTTGCTTACAAACGATCTCATAAAACTGAGAACTATGCTTACTTAAAACAGTGACGTTAGCGCCCCCATCTATACTATAAACAACCAACTGGTTCTTAGTCAAAGTAAAATAAACAGTGTAATTCAGCACAAGCAAATTAGAATTATACGTCGTATTAGCTGGGCTGGTAATGACGATTTCAGCAGCAGGAATAAAATTTGCCCTTGCCACATTCATAAAAGGCACTCTAGCCATTATTGATGCTAACAACGCCAAGACGATGGTTAACGCTAATGCTGAATTCTTCATATCAGCACCAATTAATGACAGGTCATTCCGTCTAAAAGGGCTTTTTGTCAAGCTTTCTTGACTAAACAGCCCCGTTTCTCAGTCAAATTTTCTTGACTAACAACTACGCGACAACGTTTTCACGAAAATCCAAGTGCAAAGCAAAATATCCAGTTCAATGCCTTTTCTCTTTGGTTTTTGTGGGGCATTTAGTGTTGAGGCACAGGTTCCAAGGGCGCTTCCCCCGCATCCAAACGCGTACTGTTGGCGAGCCGCAGCTTCTGCAAACGTTGCCCGTCGGCTTCACGGTGCCTCTCTGCGGAAGGGGAAAAGCAGTTTTGCACTTGCCCTCGAAATAGTTGGTGCAGCCCACGAAGCGTTTGCCAGTTTTCCTCGAATACAAGATAACCAGTTTCCCGTCGTGGCATGTGGGGCACGCGCCAACTGTTTTTTCTTCCAACGCGGATTTCTTCAACGCCTGAGTCAGCTCTGCACCTATAGCTTGCTCTTTTTCTTTCAGTTTCTCTGCAGCAGGCTTCAAAATTTCAGCAGCCTCTCTCAGGACGTTTTCTTTTGTTTCTTTTTTCTGCTGGATTTCGCCCATTTTCTCTTCCAGCCTCCGCGTTAACTCGGGTGACACAACGGTGGGGCAATACTTTTTCAGAACCTCAATAACCTTAAAGCCTAGGTCAGTCACGACGATTCTTTCGTCATACACGTACTTCCTGTCGTACAATGTCTGTATAATTCCCGCTCTGGTGGCTTTTGTGCCGATTTCTTCTTTCTCCATTTTCCTGAGCAGACTGCTGGGATTGTAGCGTGCTGGCGGCTGAGTGAACTTGTCTTCCAAAAGCACCCGTTTAACCGTGATTTCTTGCCCTCTCTTCATGGGCGGCAACGATGCCTCCTCTAAGCGGGCGTAGGGCTTGTAGAAGCGAAGCCACCCTTCAGCTAGGGTTTGTCTTCCCCTCGCGTGGAACCGTTGCCCATTGATGTTTACTGTGACGTTTATGGTTTGCTGCAGCGCTGGTTCGCCGAAAGTTGCCATAAACCGCCTGACCACCAGATCCCAAATGTTTCTTTCAGCGCTGTTCAACGCTCTTTCAGGCAGGTTCCCCGTGGGGTAAATCGCGGGGTGCGCAGGGTCAGCTTTCTTTCCCTCATTCGGCTTCAGCTCTGGTTTAGCGAGAAGTTCCGCTGCAAGCGCACGGTGCTCGCGGGCTTTGCCCAGTTGCTTCAGAATGGTTTTGTACCCGATTGCAGGAGGTAGTTTTTGGCTGCTGGTTCGCGGATACGAAATTAACGCGTCCAAGTATAACCGCTGCGCGATTTTAGAAGTGCGCATCGGCGTGTACCTGAAAAGCCTGTACGCCTCGCTTTGCAGGGAACCCAAGTCAAAAGGCAACGGCGGCTTCTGCTGGAACTTTCGGGTTTCTATTTTTTCTATTTCGCCGTTTTTCCCTCTGCATGCGTTAACCACGGCGTCGGCTTCTTCTTTGACTTCGATAACTTTCTTTTCGTACTCCGCCTCAACAACTGCGTTGCCCACCAGCAATGTGGCTTTTATGCTCCAGTAAGGCGTGGGCACAAAACATTTTATGCTTCTTTCTCGTGCTGCGAGAAACCTGAGCGTTGGTCCCTGCACGCGCCCTGTGCTGAGCGTAGCGTATCGTCCACTGTAGTTTTTCGCCGCGGTCGTTAAGGCGCGGGACAGGTTTATGCCGTAAAGCCAGTCTACTTCATGCCTTGTCAACCCAGCCTCAATAAGGGCAAAATCCAAGTTGGGCAATGCATCAGCGTACGATTTTTCAATTTCCTCTTTTGTTAAAGTGGAGTATTTCATGCGTTTTGAAGTGGTTTCTTTGCCGCCGCACGCGTACTTCAGTATGCAGTAGCCGATTATGCTGCCTTCGATGTCGTAGTCGCACGCGTCAACGAAAGCCTCTGCATCCTTCGCTAGTTTCGCGATTGTATCCAGCCAAGTGCGGGTTCGTTTTGCTCCGCGCTTCGCCAAGTACAGCGGAACCCACTGGTAACTGAAAACAGGGTACTTCCCCCGTTGTTTCTTTTCAGCTGCAACCGTGTACAAATGCCCTAAAGCGGGAACGATAACTATGTCTTTGTCTCTCTTTGCCACGTAATAGGGAACGCCGTTCGCTGCAAATCGTTTGGCTTTTCCCGTCGCGTCCAGTGCTGCGGCTATTCTGTTAGCGGCATCAGGCTTTTCAGTTATAATCAGCGTGTACTTCTCCAAATGTTGCAAGCCACACTTCTGCATTGAATTTTGTTTCGCCCCCAAAAAGGTTTGCTATACAAC
>CAZYUQ010000088.1:0-6808 GCA_964650565.1 uncultured Candidatus Bathyarchaeia archaeon
TACGGTATCCGAACAACCTGCAAAAACACCAAACCAACAACAATAACCGTAACCGCTATCATCACGACTGTAAAAACAACTAACGGCTTTTTCAAAATCGCACCCCCCAAACAACACTCCTAGTCTGAGCAAAAATAACAATTTAAACTATTCGCAAAAAAGAAAAAACATTAGCCCGCCTTCACCCAAGGCAGGCGCTACCGCACCGCTACTTCCACTTCCACAGCTTCCGATTCATCGTCAACTCAGGCAACACCAACAACGCCAAAGCAGACACCGCAACCACATACGTCAAATCAGTTAAGCTCAACGCCGTCAAATGGAACAACTGCTGCGTAATCGGAATATACGTAATCCCCAACGTCAACGCCATCGACGCAACCTCCGCAATCACAAAGAACTTGTTCTTAAACGCAGCCCTGCCCATCCGCCACACGCTACGCTTCTCCGACCTACAATTCCACACAACCAACAACTCAAACATCGCCGCCTGCACAAACGCCGTCGTCGCCGCCTCCTCATACGTCAAAATCCGCATCGCTTCATTAATGGTGCCATCTGCCATCATCCACGGATGCGAAGGCCACACATAATACTCCAAACAGAACACCAAAATGGTTCCAACAGACTGCAGAATAAACGACAACACAATGAACCTACCCATCCCATGCAAAATACCCTCCTCAGGCTTCCTAGGCGGCCTATCCATCACATCCACATCAGGCGGATCCGTAGCCAACGCCACCGCAGGCGCACCATCCGTAACCAAGTTAATCCACAAAATCATCGCAGGCAACAACGGCAACGGAAACAGCTCCGGACTGAAAAGCCCACCAAGAATCGCAAACGCACCAATAACCAACAACTCATCAAAGTTACACGCAATCAAGAACCGCGCATACTTACGAATGTTATCGTAAATAACCCTGCCCTGCTCCACAGCCTTCACAATAGTCGCAAAGTTGTCATCAGTAAGAATAACATCCGAAGCCTCCTTCGTAACATCAGTACCCGTGATACCCATCGAAACACCCACGTCAGAAGCCTTAATCGCAGGCGCATCATTCACGCCGTCACCCGTCATAGCCACAATATGACCCTTCTTCTTCCAAGCACTAACAATCTTCAACTTATGCTCAGGCGACACACGAGCATAAACACTAACACGCTCAACCTCCTCCTCAAACTCCACATCACTAAGCCCATCCAACTCCGCACCAGTCAACACCAAATCATCAGCCCTGAAAATCCCCACTTCCTTAGCCACAGCAACAGCCGTCAACTTGTGGTCACCAGTAATCATCACCGTCCGAATACCAGCCTTCTGACAAGTCTTATTCGCTTGGACAGCTTCTTGCCGCGGCGGATCAATCATACCCTCCAAACCAACAAAAACCAAGCCCTGCTCAAGCTCATCATCCGCAAGCTTCTCCCCGCCCGCAGGCAACCGCTTATACGCCATAGCCAACACCCGCAACGCATTGCTCGCCAACTGCTCATTCACCTTCAAAACCTCGCCAACCTTCGCCTTCGCCAACTTCACTTCCTTACCGTTCTCAAGGATATGCGTGCACATATCCAGAACAGTCTCAGGCGCACCCTTCACGTAAGCCACAACCTCACCCTGCGGCGTCCGATGCAAGGTGGTCATGCGTTTCCTTTCAGAAGTAAACGGAATCTCACGAACCCGCGGGTAATTAGCATCCACCCCTTCCTTTGCCAGTCCAGCCTTCTCAGCAGTCACGATCAAAGCGCCCTCAGTCGGGTCACCAAAAATCTCCCAAGAATCATCACCCTTCCGCCGCAACTGCGCATTATTACACAAAACACCTATCCGCAGCAGAAGCTCCGCATCACCCTCAGGCTTCGCAACAGCACCATCCACTCGGAACTCGCCCTTCGGCTCATAGCCAACACCCGAAACCTCCCAAAGCCGCCCATCCGCATACACTTGGCGCACGGTCATCTCACCCTTCGTAATCGTCCCAGTCTTATCCGAACAAATCACCGTAACCGCGCCCAAACCCTCAGCCGAAGAAAGCCGGCGCACAAGCGCATGCCGCCTCGCAAACTCCCTCGCCCCAAGAGCCAACGCCACCGTCACAATAGCAGGCAACCCTTCAGGCACAGCGGAAATAGCCAGAGAAATCGCAGACATAAACGCCAAAATAAACCCGTCAAGATTAATGTACCCTTGAACAAGAACATCAAACACTTCAAGAGCAAAAATAAGAACACACACGCCAATCACAACTTTGGCGATTTTACTCGCAAACTTATCCAGCTTCTTCTGCAGCGGCGTTTCTTCTTCCTGCGCCGTCTGCACCATCTCAGCAATCTTGCCGAACTCAGTGTTCATGCCCGTAGTAGTTACAACCGCTTTCCCACGCCCATAAACAACATGCGTCGCCGTAAACAATGAGTTACGCCGCTCAGAAATCCCAGCGTCACTCTTCACAGGCGCGACATCCTTGTTGACAGGCGCCGACTCCCCAGTCAACACCGCCTCGCTCGCCTTAAGCTCTATCGCCTCAATAATCCGCGCGTCAGCAGGAACCTGATCGCCTGACTCCAAAACCAAGATGTCGCCTGGCACGATCTCTTTGGCGGGTATAATCACTTCTTGCCCGTTCCGCATGACACGTGCTTTGGGCGCGGTTAGCTTCTTCATGGCTTCTATCGCTTTTTCAGCGCGGTACTCTTGGACGAAGCCGGTTATGGCGACTAAGATGACGATGGCGCCGATGATTATTGCGTCAGCCATGGCTTCCATGAAGCCTTCTTCTGCGCCCGTGATTACATCGTAGTAGCCTATTATGGCGGAGAAGATGGTGGCTACAATCAAGAGGATAATGAAAATGTCCTTGAATTCGCCGAGGAACATGCTGAGTGCGGATTTGCGTTTCTTGGCGACTAGCTCGTTGTAGCCGTGTTTTTTCAGTCTTTCTTGGGCTTCTTGGGTTGTTAATCCTTCATGCGTAACCTCTAATTCGTGCATGACATCGTCGCTTTTTTCGCTGTGCCAAGATTTGGACATTTTGCTCCCCTCAGTTAACAAGCGCTTTGAATTCCTCTATTTTAAGAATCAGTGGTTTTAACCTTTTCCTTCGCTTTGCAGAAAAACAAAGGCTAATAAACAAGTTCAGACAGATTTCCCCCCTCAATTTACAAACCAGAAAAAGAATAATGGATAAGGTTGAAAAGAATGTTTGAACCATGGTACATAGCACCGATATCTGCGTTAATTTCAATCGTTGTTGGACTCTACTTCTATCGTTACGTCGAGAAACAGGACAGCGGAACTGACAAGATGCGGGAAATCTCCGACGCCATCCGCACTGGGGCTCGTGCCTTCTTGAAAAGAGAATACACTGTGCTTTTCATATTCGTAGGCGTCATCTCCGTTCTGCTACTGCTCTTCTTGCCAACGCCAATCTGGCTGGGCGACCCATTTGCCAACGTCTCATTGATGCTGGCTTACATTTTTGGCTCCGCTTTCTCCGCGCTCGCTGGGTTCCTCGGATTAACAATTGCAACTAAGGCAAACGCCAAAGTCGCCAACGGCGCGCAGCAGGGCTTGAACAGGGCTTTCCCAATTGGCTTCCGGGGCGGCGCAGTCATGGGCTTCTCCGTCGTCGGCATCGGCTTGCTGGGCATAAGCATCGTCTACTTCTTAACAGGTGACCCTGAGATAATATTAGGCTTCAGCTTCGGTGCCAGTGCTCTAGCGCTTTTCGCCAAGGCAGGCGGTGGAATCTACACGAAAACCGCGGACATCAGCGCGGACTTGGTGGGCAAGGTGGAACTTGACCTGCCTGAGGACGACCCGAGAAACCCCGCGGTTATAGCTGACAACGTAGGCGACAACGTAGGCGACGTGGCAGGCATGGGCGCAGACCTGTTCGATTCTTACGTGGCAAGCATTGTGGCTGTGATGATACTTGGTGCAGCGCTTTCCCTAAGCGGCAATGTACAGTTTATCCAAATTCCGCTAGTGTTTGCTGGTATTGGTATATTCGCCTCTATAATTGGGTCAGTAACTGTTAGGGTCGGAAAGAACGGTAATCCTGGAAGTGCACTCAACATGGGCACGTACATAACCTGCGCTATCTTCGGCATCCTGACGGCAATCGGAACTTACTATTTTGGATATGATTGGCGAATCTGGGGCGCATCCTTCATCGGCTTGGTTGCAGGAGTCATAATCGGAGTGACAACGGACTACTTCACGTCAGAAGACAAGGCGCCAGTGATTAAGACAGCTGAAGCGTCAAAGAGCGGGCCTGCTATTAACATAATCACTGGGTTCTCCTATGGTTTGCGGAGCATAATTCTGCCTTTGATCGGCATTGGCATCGCAGCGGTAGTTGCTTACATGCTGGTTTCGCCTATAGCTGGTGAGATGCTTTTGTCAGCAGATTACGCTGTAAAATATGGTGTTTTCGGAATTTCAATGGCTGCAGTGGGTATGCTCTCAATCGTCGGATTAACGGTTTCTAATGATGCTTATGGTCCAATTGTGGACAACGCTAAAGGTGTGGCAGAGCAGGCGGGTCTCAGCGAGGAAGTCATAGCCATAACGGATCAACTTGATGCGGCAGGTAACACAGCTAAGGCGATAACGAAAGGCTTTGCCATCGGAGCGGCTGGTCTGACTGTGATCTCACTACTGGCTGCATTCCAAGAAATCGCCTCAAGCGCTGGTCACGCTGCGGTCTTCGACATCATGGACCCGTTAGTCTTGATGGGCGCACTCATCGGTGTCGCGATTCCTGCAGTGTTCTCGGCGATGCTTATGCTGGGCGTTGGCAAAAACGCTGAACGCATGATTGCTGAAATCAGAAGGCAATTCCGTGAAATCCCAGGTCTTCGCGAAGGTAAACCAGGAGTTAAGCCTGACTACGCGTCGTGTGTTGACATTGCTACCGTCGGTGCGATTCGAGAGTTGTTGCCAGCTAGCGTCGTTATTATCGTGGCTACGCTTCTCATGGGTTTCATTGGCGGAATCAACGCGCTCGGCGGATTCTTAGCTGGAGCAATACTGTCAAGTTTGCTGTTAGCGCTGTTGATGTCAAATGCTGGCGGTCTCTGGGACAACGCTAAAAAGCTGATTGAAACTGGCAAGTTCGGCGGAAAAGGTTCTGAAGCGCACAAAGCGGCTGTGGTCGGCGACACGGTTGGCGACCCATTCAAGGACACTGCGGGTCCCTCGTTGAACACGATGATTACGGTGATGTCGCTTGTTGCTTCATTGTTCGCAGCGTTAATTGTGCAGTACAACTTGCTAGGCATGTTAGGGATAGCTTAGCTTTCTTTAATTCCCTCTTTTTTGTTAAATCGCTATTTACGCACAGTTGTGCCTTGCCAAAACTTCTGGTGATTTGTGCCTACCCTTAAGCAAAGAAAAGATGGCTGTATCAATGCTCAGTCGATAATTACGGGCTTTAACTTGTATTTTGCGATTACCTCGTCTACATACTGGTTAAAACCATTGTTTTTGATGAAATCGAGGTCAGACAATAAAGTTGCATGGTGTGGTTTGAGAAAATCAAGTTTTGAACAGGCTCGGTATTCTGCGCACTCTGCGCAGGTTCTGTATCCCTTGTTTTTAACGCAGACCCGAATTTCGCATGCAGGGTTCCCGCACGGTTCCTTTATTGATGTACAGCAAGTTTGCGTACCTAGTTGAGGGAAAAATTCTAGGAACTCCACGACTTGGTCAACATTCTTGAAGGGTGGCAGAATCTGTTTAAACAAGTCCAACGGCAATTCTTGCAGCGACTCTTTGAACAACTTTGCCAGTTGTAGTCGCCGCTCTGAACGGGCTTTGCAATCTTTGCAGTTTATGCCGCAAAACGCAACTAGCTCTTCATCAGAAAATCGAGGTGTCTTCTGTTTTGTAGATGTTTCTCCAGTTTTTTGGGCGGACACTTTGGATTCCTCGCGGTTAGAGTATATCAAGCAGTTTGTTTAAAGATTTTGTCAGCCCATTTCATGCTTCTCTCCCTCTTTTTTGTTTCACTGCTATTCCCAAGTGCAAATTGTGCCCACTCAAAAGTTCATGTTCTTTTTAAACGTGTATTAGGAGCCTTTAAAAAGAAAGTAAACCCAATAAGAAAAAGCATTGCTGACAAATGCTTAACTGGTAGATAAAGAGCAGGTGTCTTTATGGAAATTACCAAAACACTTTACGTTACGGATAGAAACGCTTGGCGAGCATGGCTTGCAGAGCACTATAATAGTGAAAGGGAAGTTTGGTTGTTGTACGCAAAAAAAGCAAGTGGGAAGCCGCGGATACCCTACAACGACGCTGTTGAGGAAGCGCTGTGCTTCGGCTGGATTGACAGCACCGTGAAAAAAGTTGATGACGTGTTCTACGCCCAAAGGTTTTCTCCGCGAAACCCCAGAAGCGGGTACTCGCAATCGAACAAGGAGCGATTAGCAAAACTCCTGCAACAAGGCAAGGTAATAGAATCAGTGCGGGCAACGCTTGGAGACGATTTCAACACCGACTTTGCTTCGCCCTCCGATATTTTGAAGGCGATAGAAGCCAACAAGACCGCGTGGAAAAACTACCAGAAATTCTCGCCCGAATACAAGCGAATCCGAATAGCCTTCATTGAGCACGCAAGAAAACGGCCAAAAGAATTCAACAAACGACTAAATTACTTCATAAAGATGACGGAAGCGAACAAGCAGTTCGGATTCGGCGGCATACAAAAATACTACAAAAACTCAAAACTAGACTAAGTGAGCATGTTTATCTGCAAGGATTATTGATGTGCCGAGGGCCGGGTTTGAACCGGCG
>CAZYUQ010000089.1:0-6802 GCA_964650565.1 uncultured Candidatus Bathyarchaeia archaeon
TTGGCTACGGTTTTGATGAGAAAACCACGACTGGTAGGCATGGCAAGGCACCTGCTGTAAACGCGTCTTTCCTTTCAGCAAGGTCAGAAAAAAGATTGGTTGGTCAGTGTGCCTAGTGTTATCTGACCATTCGTTTGTTGTCCTGTGAACTCATTGAACGCCTGAAAGCCCGCTGCATCTGGAGTCGTTTGTATTCTTTGTACGTTAGCTTGCTGTGTGGGTAAAGCTGCCTGAACCGCCTGTAGGGCAGTCTCAAGTCGAGTTCCATTTGCATGCTGAATTCTCCGGGAATGTACACTTGCCGTCCCGCGCGGTAATAGGAGGTTTTGACTGTTCTGGGTTTTGAAATGCTTATTTTCACTGCTACGGCTATGAAGATCAATATGATTACGAGGAGCAAAGCAAGGGGGTAGAGGATGAAGTCCACGATTATTCCCCCTGCTACTGGCTTGTTGCGTACTCGTCAGTTTTAGCTTTTGTCTTTACTGGAAGCACTGTGGCTCCTTCGAGTCCTATGACGTTGAGGATGTCTGCGGATGAGGGTACCACGATTTTGGTTTGCTGGGAGAACGTGTCGCGGATTACGTCAAGTTTCTTGTTTATTTGAGCGTTTTCTTTGAAGTACTGGTTTGCTGCTTCTGAGACTGATTTTACGGCTTTGGCTTGCGCTTCTGCCACCAACTCAACTGCTTTAGCTTCACCTTCGGCTTCCAGTATAGCTGCTGCTTTTGCTCCCTGCGCTTTCAGAATTGCGCCTTGCTTTTCTTGTTCGGCTGCTTCTTTTCTGCCGGTGGCAAGCAGGCGCAGTTGGCGTCTTTCTTGCTCGGCGGTTTTCTGTTTGTGCATGGCTGTTTGTATGTCGCTGGGCGGGTCTATCCGCTGGAGCTCAATGCGGTTAACTTTTGTGCCCCACTTGTCCGTGGCTTGGTCAAGTACGCTGCGGAGTTCCACGTTTATTTTCTCTCTTGACGTTAAGCACACATCGAGGGACATTTCGCCGACGATGTTTCGCAGGGTTGTTTGTGCCAGTTTAACTATGGCAAGTTCAAAATCTTCTATTTCGTAGATTGCGCGTTTTGCGTCGACTACTTGGTAGTAGATGACGGCGTCGATGGTGACGACGACGTTGTCTTCGGTGATGATTTCCTGCGGGGGAACATCTATCACTTGCTCGCGCATGTTGACGCGGAGGATGCGTTCAACGAAGGGCGTGATTAGTCTCAGTCCGGGTTCAACTGTTTTTTCGTAGGCGTTGAATTTTTCCACGATGCCTTTTTCGTATTGGTTGACTTTTTTTATCGAGAGGGACAGCAAGATTAAGACGATTGTGGCTATTACGAAGCCTACTATGGATAGTTCAATTTCATACATTCTTATTCGTTTACTCCTTCAACTATAAGGCTGACTCCTTCTGTTCGGATCACTCTTACTGTTGAGCCTTCCTTTATGCTCACGTCGTCTGCTGGGCGAGAGAGCCAGAGTTCGCCTCCAACCTTGATTATTCCGCCGTCAATATGGTTGATGTCAGTTTTCGCGACTGCCTCTCTGCCTATTAGTGCGTCAACGTTAGTTCTGGTTAAGCTAACGTTGAATTTATCCAGCAAGCCGCCTCCCCGAATTTCTTCAAGTTTAAAAGTAGCGTCTTTCAGGTGGTTCATCCGCCTTACGAATTCCCCGAAGTCATCGCTGTTAAGCGCCACTTCGAGCAGGTAGCCCTTTGCTTGGCGCTTGAGCTTATAGGACATCCTGTACTTTTCTGCAAACTTGGAGAGCAACTGGACGAGTTTTAACTCGTCAGCTTCAACGTTAAGAGTGACCTTCATTTGTCGCCTAAAATTGATAGGTATCACTTGGTATATAAGGTTATTGCAGCTTATTGAGCTGTATTGATGGATATCAAACCAAAAACGCACAGCACACTCAACCACGAAGCATAACACACCCACCACATACGCTTACCAAGCGACAAAAACAACAACAAAATGGAACACCTAAACGGAGAAGTCAGAGACAGAGAAAAAACCATGCGCGGACTAAAAACGAAGGATACGGCAATTCTTAAGGGTTATCAGCTTTTCCACAATTACATTAGACCACATAGCGCCTTAGACGGAAAAACACCAAGCGAGGCATGCGGAATAGCGATAGAAGGAACGAACAAGTGGAAAACTCTAATCCAGAATGCAAGCAAAAATTAATCAAGTTTCAAATTCGCTTTAGGGTGTATTTCAGTGATTGCTCTCATTATCAACTCAATTTCCTCTTTTAGGTCATGTTGGTAAATCACATGGTCACCAGCAGCTATTTCTATATAGCCTCTAAACAAGGTATCCCCTGTTTTCATAGGCGAACCTACCTGTTTAATTCGTGCATAAGTTCTCTGAATTATGCTTAGCTGTTTGGGTTTAAGAATTGAGGCAAGTTTACGCTTGGATGTGTCGTATATTTCCGTAATGAGTGGCAAACGGTTCTCGGGTAACTTGTTGTTATGACTATTTGCATAAGCTAGAGCCTCAAAGATTACAGCAAGTTCGTTGGTTAATGCCTTCTTAATTGTTCGCTTATCTTTTTCTTTTTTAATTAAGTAAGCAATTTGAGATAAAGAAAAACCAACGATAACTCCAACTAGCGTAAAAACTGAATCCCAAGGAAATTCGCTGATAGTTTTTCCCCTACATCTACTTTCGGCAATTCTATTCTTAAAATTTTCTACTCTAAATTATCAACCGAAAGCGTGTATGTACGTAGTAACTTCATCAACCGATTTTTCACATGAACCCCCAATCAACCGACAACTTCACAGAATCGGGGCTATAGTCTTTTCCGAGCAGTAGAGCGCACGCAAGCTTAAGCCATGCTAAGCCATTTCACGCTTTCTTTTCTCTGCTTCAGCATCTATCCTTTCCAGAAGCCTAAGCACTTTCTTGCCCCTCTTCGCCTTCTGCTTCTCAGTCACCGTATCCCGCGCAGGACAAATATCGTCAACCACTATGTCTTCCTCCTCGTCGTAAATCACCGGGTAAATACGGCAACCCAAAGGCCTATCCGCACGAACCTTACACACTCGCTTTTCAGCATCATAAAAAACGCAGCATCCCCGCAGATTCCGCAGCTTAGCGTAGCCATCCCTGTCAAACCGCACAAAAAACCTTCTGCTGTAGCCTTTCCGCTCTAAACGCGCAATATCCGCATTAGAAAGCAGCATCTCCGTCTCAGTACAGCAAACCCCGCAACGCAAACAACGCATAGAATATGTTCATCAAGCCACTATATTCAACTTTTCCCCTCTACAACACGCCCAACACAAAAACTAAACCTCAAGCGGCAACCGCGTAAACCAGCCAAACAAACCCGTTACCCAAAACCTCGTGCTGCCGCAACTTCAAACTAAAGCCCTTCCCAACAATAACCGGATGAATCAACAGGCTAAGCTCAGACACCAAACCCTGCTCCAAAAGCAAATTGCTCAATACCCTGCCAGTATCAGCCAGCACAGACTTCACGCCGTACTTCTCCGAAAGCAGCTCAAGCGACCTCCGCAAATCCACATGGCGCTTACCGACCACATGAAAATCATAATGCCTATCCCTGAGATGCTCCAGATAATCTTCAGGCGTTTCCTCCGACACCAACACCACAACATCCCTGCAGTACTCAAAACGCCTGCAAGTGTGAAGCAAACCCCTCAACGCTCCCGAAGTATCAGGAATAACCCACAAAGGAAGACTCTTATCACGTAAGGGCTTTTCGAAATCCCTCTGCTCCTCCACAGGCACTTCCTCCTCGTACAATTCAACGCCCACTTTAACCGTGTTCGAACCAATCAAATGCGCATCAGGCTTGCAACTCCCAGCAATCTGATAATGCAACTGCATATTCGGCTCGAAGCCAGTAAGAGAACCATCCAAACTTACCGAGTTGTGAACCACAACTTTAGGCAGCACACCTATCCCTCAGCTTGCTGACTGCAGAAAAACCAAATTCAACAATTCAGCCCAAGCAATACTCCGCAACGCCACCTTGCCAATTGCACAGTCACCGAAAGGCACATACTCAACAAAACTGCCCTTCCTAAAATCGCCCCTGCTAATCCCAGTCAACTGCACATTCACAATCACCGAACCATCCTTCAAATGCAAATTAACGTTCTTGCCCAAAAACGACTTAGCACTATTCAACCCAAAATTCTCCATCAGTTACACCCCCACTCAAGATCCCTATCAGCTATCCTACCCCAACACTGCTTACAAATCGGCAACTTCTCACCTTTGAAAAAAATATAAAGCTTAATGTTCTCGCTTTTGCACTTGCTGTTTTTCCAAGGATTCTTACAATGCTCCAACCACATGAACCTCCAACAACACATCCGTACACACCACTGTGCACAAAAAACGCTTTTAAAACTCGCCACGCAACGACCAGCCAACTCCCCAGAGAGAGATGAGTTAAAGTGAACATTTTATAAGCCAACAGCCTCAAACTAAAACAGGGTGAAAAATGGATCCTTACCAGCTTGAAGCTACTATCAGCTTAATCACTCAAATAGTCGTTCTGCTTTTACTCCTCGGCAGCGTATGGCTGAAAGGAAAGAAACAGTATCGCCAACACGGAATACTAATGCTTATAGCGGTTGTACTTCACACCGTAGTGGTATTGGCGTGGATGATACCCATATTCAGCAGCATCTTCAGTTTTCCCACCAACATCTTAAACCCGCTTGTAGCGGCAATCTTTGTTCACGCGATCACGGGAATCGCAACAATCCTCCTCGGCATTTGGCTAGTTGCTTCTTGGCATCTGAAAGTTGACGTGAAAAACTGTTTCACAAAGAAGAAAGCAATGCGCGCCACAATGGCACTGTGGATAATAACGCTGATTCTCGGCATCATCATGTACCTGAAAATCGTTCTGGGCTTCTGATATACAACAAGCTCCCTTTTTTAACTCTTACAAAAACGAAACAACAAACTACCTGAAACCATTCAAACATAAACTATTTCAGGAACCACAGCTTCCTTCGTAACCTTCAACACCGCAACTGAAGGCTTATTCATGTACGCAGGCACAGGATTCGTGGGACTCCCAGGATTAATATACAAAGTTTTCCCCTCCCACTTTATACGCGCGTTATGCGTGTGCCCGTAAACAAACACGTTAAACCCATGCCGCTTAGCAATCTCCCGCATCCGGCGCATGCCAAACAAAGCGCTTGGGTCATGCATAACACCGATTTTCCAATCAAAAACCTTCAAAGAATTAATCTTAGGCAAAGCACCGCTAACTTGCGGACCATCCATGTTGCCGTGAACAGCCAAAACAGGCGCAAGCTGCTCCAACTCGTCAATAACAGCTAAAGACACCAAGTCACCTGCATGAACAATATAATCCACGTTCTCAAAAACCTTGAAAACCATCTTTGGAATGAACCTTGCCCTTACAGGCACATGCGTATCAGAGATTAAACCCACAGTCTTAGATGCTTTCAAAGAAGCTATTTCACGCGGAATCTGCGCCTGCTCACTGGTCATCACGTTCACAGCCTAGAGAGGAATACGCTGTTAGAATACGAGTCGAGAGATAATAAATTTTCACATTCACCACACAAATCACACCAGCAAGGTTTTCCGCCGCAAACCCAACGAACACCAAATTTAAAAGAAACAACAAACCAAAATTAACAGGGGAAAAACTTTTGCCCGTAACAGACGCAAAACGCGTAGAAAAACCCAAACTACCAAAGAAAAAACTACTAAAAAAGACCATAAAAAGAAAAAATCGCAAGTGATGCACTTTGCCCAACGCAACAGAGAAACCTCGAAAACAAAAGCCCATCAAGTTTTGTCCAAAATGCGGTTCAACCAACATTTTCTGGGCTTCAGGACTACCGCAACTGTGGTCTCTTTGGCAATGCAAAAACTGCGGCTACCGTGGCGCATTTATCCTCGAAGACGGAAAACTCGCAACTAAACTTCAAGAAGAATGGAAAAAAAGAAGCGTTGAATGATTTAAGCGCGCGAAAATAACTAGTTTATTTTTCTAGCGCTGCTAGGTACTTCAAGCTGAAAGGCTTGATTATTTCGCCCGGATTCAAGTCAGCAGTGAAAGTTTGGCTCTCAGTTATCAGCTCTGAAAGTTCTGAATCGTGTGCTCTGATGAATTGGGCGAAATCTGAGTAGCTCTTGTGCAGAGAAACACAAACAGCATCCCAACCCATTCCGCGGCCATCCACAACGAGTACAACGTTCGGCTGCTTCATGTACCAGTCTTTTAGTTTCTGTAGGGCTTCGTCTTTTTCTTTGCCTGTTTTTTGCAGTTTGTTTTTTGTGAAAGTGAACGCGGTGAGTTCAAATCCGATTTTTCCGAAAGTCGGTGTGATCGTGTAGCCTTCGATGAGGTTTGTTTCGAGCATTGTTCGTCTTCGGGTTACAGTGGGTTGCGATACGCCTAACGCTTTTGCTAGTTGCCTGTCACTTCTATGCGAATCTTTCATTAACTCGAACAGAAGCTTGTAATCTATGGGTTTTAGTTCTTTCATTTTTATCCCCTTTAATGCCGACTTAACAGTTTAGTTTTCATATATAAACATGACGCTTGAAAACAACGTGTAGATACAAGAAAGTTATAAGAGGTAACGCTTCTAAAAGCTAAAGGCAGTGGGCACCAAAATGCAGTTTCAACTACTAAAAGAAGTTGAAGAAGAAGTCACGCAGTTTTTAAGCAGCTTAATACGCATCGACACAACTAATCCGCCTGGAAACGAAACAGAAGCAGCCAAATACGTGGCTGAATGTCTGGGCAGAGA
>CAZYUQ010000090.1:0-6657 GCA_964650565.1 uncultured Candidatus Bathyarchaeia archaeon
GCATAGATGATGAAGTTCCGAATTTCTGCATAACGCCGCGGGAAATCATGCGCGGGCTCGTCAAAGTCAACAAGATGCTTAATCTGCCTCATACAATTCACCTTCACACGAATAACCTTGGGCTTCCAGGCAACTACGCTACCACATTGGACACGATGAAGTGTCTGGAAGATTTATCTACTGACGGCAAACCCGTGGGGCACATAACACATTTGCAATTCAGCAGTTTCGCGGGCGACGACTGGGGCAACATGCGCTCGGGCGCAGAAGAAATTTCCAAGTACATTAACAATCACAGCCACATGACTTTTGACATGGGCCAGATTATATTCACCAACACAACCACCATGACGGCTGACGGTCCATTCGAGTACACGCTTTACCAGTTAAGCGGGCATAAATGGGTCAACAGTGACGTGGAGACTGAAACAAGCGGCGGTATCATACCCTTCCACTACAAGCGCAACAACGCGGTAAACGCTACGCAGTGGTCCATAGGTCTAGAGCTTGCGCTTATGATCAAGGACCCTTGGAAGATGTTCTTGACAACTGATCATCCTAACGCTGGGCCCTTCTTTGCTTACCCGAAAATTATTGCTTGGCTCATCAGCAAGAAGGCGCGCGCTGCAACGCTTAAGAAATGCCATCAGAAAGCTCAGAAGAAAAGTCTTCTTCCCTCGATTACACGTGAGTTTAGCCTTTACGACCTTGCGGTGGTCACTCGGGCAGGTACCGCTAAAGCGTTAGGGCTTAAGAATAAAGGTCACTTAGGTGTGGGCGCAGACGCGGACATAGCAGTTTACGCTGTGAACCCTGAAAAGACTGATATATCGCGGAAGTACAAGAAAGTTCGCAGAGCCTTCGGCAACGCTGCCTACACGATTAAGGATGGCAAAGTCGTGGTTAAAGACGGCGAAATCCTGCAGCAGGTTGATGGCAGAACCATATGGCTTGACGTGCACACTGCCGAGCAAGTGAAGATTGACGAGGAGCTCAAGCGTAAGTTCAGGGAGTACTGGACTATTGAATACGACAACTACCCTGTGTTTGATCATTACGTTAAAGTTTCAGATCCGATAACCATTAAGGCGGACGTGTAAAATGATAGTTTTAACTCCTCTTAGAGAATTCCAGTTTCCTGTCATAGCTGAGTGCATAAATCCTGATGTATTCCAAGGCAAGTCTGTGAAGGAAATTGCTGCTCTTGAAGTTTGGGAGGGCAATAAACAGAAGAAACTCGGTGGCCTCTTCAAAATCGAAGAAACCCCTGCTGAAACGCCTAACATAGCAGTCAACGGCGACGCAAGCAAGGTTCGGCAGATAGGCATGGGCATGAAAAACGGCGAAATAGTCATCAACGGCAACGTTGGAATGCACACGGGCGAGAAAATGACGGGCGGCAAAATCACCGTCAACGGTAATGCTGGCGGCTGGGCTGGCTCAGACATGAAAGGCGGCTTAATTGAAATCATGGGTAACGCAGGCGACTATTTGGCTTCACCGTACCGCGGAAGCAGCACAGGCATGCGCGGAGGCAAAATAATTGTCCACGGAAACGTCGGCATCAACTCAGCTGTATTCATGCATGGCGGCTTAATCAAAATCTTGGGCAGTGCAGGACAGTTTTTGGGTTTTCGCATGTGTGACGGCACGATTTACGTTGAGAAGGAAGTGGGTACGCGTGTTGGTGCTTCCATGACGGGCGGCAAAATAGTTGTTACTGGCTTTCTGGAAGAAGTTATGCCTACTTTCACAATTAACGGTGTAAAAGCAAAGGTTAAAATTGACGATGACGAAAAAGCGAGTGGTCCGTTTTACGTGTTTCTCGGCGACTTGGCTGAGACTGGAAACGGCAAACTCTTCGTGTCTAAACCAAATAATCCTCAGTTAGGTCCAATTTACGATAAGTATCTGTAGGATGCGAGAACGTTGCATGAAACATTAAGCGTAAACCGTTTAGCTTGGGAACTTGCAGAGAAACTCTTGAGCAGACAGGCTTTTTATGGCGTGCACGCTTCCAAAACCAGCGCAGGCGCCACCGTTATAGACGCGGGCATCAACGTGCCCGGCGGTTTCCAAGCAGGAAAAATGTTAACTGAACTTTGCTTGGGCGGCGCTGGAAAAGCCCGCGTTGGCTTCAAGGCGTACGGCGACTTAACGTTTCCCTCAATAACCGTAGCCACGGACCACCCTGCTGTGGCGACTTTGGGTTCGCAGTTTGCTGGGTGGCGCATCAAAGAACCTGATGGTTCCATTGCCATTGGTTCAGGTCCAGCGCGTGCTTTAGCGTTGAAGCCTAAAGACGTTTACGCGGAAATAGGCTACCAAGACTCTTCTGACAAGGCGGTTTTGACTTTGGAAAGTAACGCGTTGCCTTCTGACGCGCTTATCGAAAAGGTTGTTAACGCCTGCAACGTTAAGGCTGAAAACTTGATTGTGGTTGTGGCGCCGACCGCTAGCGTTGCTGGCTTAACGCAGGTTACGGGCAGGGTAGTTGAGGTGGGCATTCATAAGCTTCGTACTTTAGGCTTAAGCCCTAAGCTGGTTCGTTACGCGTGTGGTTACGCGCCTATTCCGCCGTTGGGCACTGATTTTGAGGTGGCTATGGCGCAGACGAATGACGCGATCCTCTACGGCGGAACAGTGTACTGCACAGTTGACTGCGAAGACGAGGCGGAGTTGCAGCGGATTGTTGAGCAGGCGCCTTCCATGAAGAGCAAGGATTACGGTAAGCCTTTCCTGCAGATTTTCAAGGAAGCTGACCGCGACTTCTACAAGATAGACCACAACTTGTTTGCGCCCGCAACGCTGATAATCAACAATGCGCGAACTGGGCGCACGTTCAGGGCTGGAAAACTGAATGTTGAAGCGTTAAAAGAAAGCTTCAGCGTTAGTAGGGCTATTTCGTAGTTCCGCTATTCCTTGTTTTTCTTTTCTGTGAAGTACGCGGTAACGAAGTTTTTGAAGCCTGTGTTTCCCACAAGCGCAGCCATTATCACGCTCATCACAATCACTTCAACTGTGGCTTTAAGCAGTATGGTGAAAATTATTGCTGTGGGTAATAATATTCCTTGTAGGAAGAAGGGCAGGAGAAAGCTGAAGTACGCGTAAGTGAAGATTCCTTCTGGAACGTAAGCCAGTAGCGTTACTGGAACCGCTGTAAGCGACTGGTGTGTTCTCTGGTGGATTTTGAGTCCTTTGGTTAAGAGTCCTGTGGTTAAGCCTGTGAGGGCTTTTCCCACTGGCAAGCCGATTAAGCCTACTACGCCGCCTGTTCCCAGTGGACCGAACATTACGCCGGGGAGTATTCCCGCGATGAGTCCCGTGATTAAGCCTGTTGTTGGTCCGCCGTAGAAGCCTGCGATGAAGACGCCGATTAGGGAGAGGTCTAGGGCTACTCCTTGTGCTATTTGTCCTGTGTAGTAGGAGATTATGAAGAGGACGTTTCCGAGGGCGCCCATCATTATTGCGAAGGCGATGTTTTTTGTGTTCATGTTTCCACGATCTCTTTTTTGCTGTTTTACTGCAGTGTAATTATTTAAGAGTAGCTACTCTGTAATGAGTAAGCTGATTTCGGCGTAATTTTGGCTAAGCTTGATAAATGGGAACAACAACTATTCCTGTTGTGAAACGCGTTGTCCGAACTCAAATTCTCCTCAACCGAAATACAAAGCTGGCTTGAAACCGAAACCAGCTCCACGCTCACTCCAGTGCACGCGCAAGCCCAGAAGCTCCTCGACGAAACGCATGCGGCTCTGCAGAGCATAAACGACGCCAGCAAAATGCTTCTGGATAACAGCGCAAGAGAAATCGAAAAAAGAAACATGCGCGTATATAACCGCGCCCGAGCCTTAAACAAGCTCGCCAAGCTATTCATGGACAGGATCAAAAAAATCAGCGTTCCAGACCAAGTTTCTTATGACAGCTTGAACAAGTTCGCCCAAGAAACCCAAAAAGTGTTCACGGTGACAGACGTAGACATCAAGAACTGGTTTCCGCGGATTTCTCCCTTCTTCATCATGGATAGACGAAAGTTCCTGATGGTTTACGAAAAAGCGAAGCTGCCGCTGATGGCTCTGAACGATTTCATAGCTAAGGAGTACGTCAAAACCAAAACTTTGGAAGAAACGTTCCAGCTCATAAACGAACTGCACAACTTCGAAAAGCAACTATCCGACATTGCCGCGCAAAAGGAAGAGTTGAAAAACGAACGCTTACCCATCGAACAGGAAATAAGTGACCTTGAACAAAAAATTGCAGAGTCAAAAAGCAAAGGACCCGTTGACCACCTCTTCGTCGTTGAAGCAGAAGCTGAAGCGTTAAACAAAGAGCTGAAGCACAAGCTGCGGCATTTGCAGAAACCGTTCATAAAAATGCAGGCTTTAGCGTTTCACGGAGGCGGCGCAGGCTTAACACCAGATGAACTGAACAAGCTCAACCAGTATTTGGAGAAGCCTTTCCAAGCCTTGTCCACTGAACAGGCTGGCTACCCCGTGCTAAAGCAGATTCTGCAGAAGCTGACACGTTTAATGGCTGAAGGCAAGCTGAAGTTGAAGGCGGATAAAGCGCGGAAGGCTAAGCAGTTGTCAGCTGAAGTGGTTAAGCGTGATGTTCTGGCGGGTGTTTATGCGCGGTGCGTTGACGTGGCTGCACGGGAAAAGCAGCTTTTGAACTCGGAGAAGCTGGATGAGATACGCTGTAACATCGCCATGTTTCAGGAGCAGGTCAGGCAGCTTAAAGCTAGGAAACTAAGCATCGAAGCAAACGAAGCCATAAAGGAGCAAGCGTACAATGAGACGCTGGAGAGAACCCGCAACCACAAAAACGCAATTGAGAAGAACATATACAGTTCTCTAAGCGAAAAGGTTCAAATAACCTAGTTTGCGGTGTGCCCTTGCCTGTTAGTCCCTCTGTAATTCTCAAACAAGCTTTGACTGTTAACGGCGATGAATTTGTTGAAACCGTAGAAAGCACCATCCGCCTGCTCCGTGAAGAAAACGGAAAAATTGGCAATTTCACTGTTACAGGGCGCTTGGTCAAGCTTGACGCTGCAGGCGAAGCGCTTGTGATTGGCGATTTACACGGCGACTTAACAAGCCTCACCAGCATCCTGCACAACAGCAGTTTCACACAGAGAATG
This sequence comes from uncultured Candidatus Bathyarchaeia archaeon, assembly GCA_964650565.1. Classification (GTDB taxonomy): domain Archaea; phylum Thermoproteota; class Bathyarchaeia; order Bathyarchaeales; family Bathycorpusculaceae; genus JAOZHU01. The sequence continues at coordinate 5,141 of CAZYUQ010000090.1, forward strand.
ACAAAAACTAAAGGTGCAACGCTGATTTTTCTAGGCGACTACGGCGACAGAGGCGCCTATTCCGCTGAAGTTTACTATGCACTTTTGAGGCTTAAGCTTGCTTTTCCAGAGCAAATTATTCTTTTACGCGGCAACCACGAAGGACCCGTAGACCTTATGGCTTGGCCGCATGATTTGCACCTGCAGTTCCAGCGCAGATTCAAGCAGAAAGGCGCCGCAGCTTATGAAAAAACCCGCGAGTTATGGGCTTATCTCTATACCGCGGTGGTTGTGGACGGGCGTTGCCTGATGGTTCACGGCGGCTTGCCTTCAGCGCTTAACAGTATAGACGATTTAGCCCGTGCACATGAGACGCATCCCAAGCAGGAATTCTTGGAGGAGCTTTTGTGGAGCGACCCAGACGATATAGTTAAGGATGTTGCGTCGTCGCCGAGGGGCGCGGGAAAACTCTTCGGCAAATCCGTCACGGAACGGGTGCTGGCGAAACTGAACGTTAAGGTTTTGATACGGGGACATGAACCCTGCAATGAGGGTTTTAGAATTAATCATGAGGGCAAAGTGTTGACTTTGTTTTCTCGAAAAGGCGAGCCGTACTTTAACGCTTATGGCGCGTACTTGGATTTGCCCCTTCAAGAGAAATTCGACAATGCTGCACAGCTTTTGCCGTTCATTCACAAGTTTTAGCCAATATTTGGCGGCTTGCGTCTGTACTGCAGTCCACGCTTAAAGACCATGAGTTAACCTTAGACATCGTGTACGAGGCTGCGGCTTTTCCGCTGTCACCAAAATGTCAGCATGTCTATTACTGGAATCAAAAATAAACGAATCCTCTATCAAGACCACAACGTTTTTACTCCAAATGTGAAATACAACATGTAGGGGATGTTGTTGCGTAGAAGATGGCTCCTCTGTGGTATGGTATTTTTTGTTTTGTTATGTTTCCCTTTAGTTCCCTTGACTAAGGCGGCTTCGATGTGGGACAGAACATACGGAGGAGCAGGAACTGAATATGCGTTTTCGTCGGTGGCTACCTCTGATGGAGGCTACGCGTTAGCTGGTTCTACCACTTCTTTTGGTGCTGGCAACGATGATGCTTGGTTAGTTAAGACTGACGCGTTTGGGAACATGGAGTGGAACCAAACCTACGGGGGAGCAGGTTATGATGGGGCTTATTCGGTGGTTGCTACGTCTGATGGAGGATACGCACTAGCAGGCTACACCTATTCCTATAGCACTGGAGACTCTGACTTTTGGTTAATTAAGACTGATGAGTTCGGCGTTGTCCCAGAATATTCCTCAATGCTTATTCCAGCATTAGTTTTAACAGCAACGGCGTTCATTATAATCAACAAAAAACGGCTACTCCACAAGCGCTCACAACAACCGTAACGTTTTGATATTTAGCTTTCCCAACTCCCAGATCGCACTATTTACTGGAGCCACTGGAAAAAACGTAATACTTCATTAACACGGCATATTTGGAGCCTAATAGCAGTTCTATGCAGAAACCTATAGGG
>CAZYUQ010000091.1:0-6637 GCA_964650565.1 uncultured Candidatus Bathyarchaeia archaeon
CGCTTTTCGTGGCGTTACCCGCTTTCCAAGCAGTTTTCACTGACGCGCTGCCCGCTGCCTTATCTGGCACTGGAGTGTGGAGTGATTACTGGCAAAGCCTGCTGCTGTCCTACGGTCTCGGCGCAATCGTAACCGTGTTAGGCTTCATAATCGGGTTGCCGATGGCGATATTAATCGCGCGGAAAAAGCTTGGGAAATCTCCTTCGATGCTGCTGGATATTCTTGTTAACATTCCGTTGATTGTGCCGTCAATAGCTTTAGGCGTTTCGCTGAAGTTCTTTTGGAAGGAAAGCTTTCCGTTTATGCCAGAAATACTGTTGCTGATTTTCGCGCATTTAGCTATTACCTACCCCTACATCGTGAAATCAATGGCGGCAGCGTTTGAAAGAATAAGCATGGACATGGAGGAAGCCGCGCGAACTCTCGGCGCAAAACCTTTCAGCTTGTTCACCACGATAATTATGCCGCTGACCAAATACTCCATACTTTCAGGCGCAATCATGGTTTTTACAAGGAGCATAAGCGAAACAGGCGCAACATTAGCTGTTGTAACAAACCTGCGCACGGCACCTGTAGTTATAGTTGACTGGGTAAAGGGAAGTGTTCCTGCCACTTCGCTGGAAGTCGGCTTAGGATGCGGGCTACTCGTGCTGCTGTCATTCCTCATCCTATTTGCGCTGAGACTTGTAACCCGAGGAAGAGGGAGATATTAACATGACAATTTATAACACGCAAAATCACAACTATAGACTGGAAAAAGGAAAGTTGAGACATGCCTGACGTACGCATAATCAATTTAACCAAGAAATTCGGGGACATCACAGCTTTAGACAACGTTAACCTGCACATACACGACCAAGAATACTTTGCTCTTCTCGGTCCCAGCGGATGCGGAAAAACCACTCTGCTGCGATTAATCGCAGGATTAATTGAACCAAATAACGGCGAAATTTACATCGGAGATAAACGCGTAGACAAAGTTCCGCCTGAAGACCGCGACATCGGATTTGTATTCCAAACTTTCGCGTTATTCCCGCACATGAGCGTATGGGAAAACGTGCTGTACGGTCCCAGAGTCAAGAACTATAACCTGAAAGAAGCGGAAACCATAGGCGACGAAGTGCTCGAGCTGGTTAAACTGCATGAGCGGTTGGACGCGTATCCTAACGAGTTAAGCGGCGGTATGATGCAGCGGATAGCTGTTGCGCGGGCGCTGGCAGCAGGCGCCAAAACGTTGTTGCTGGATGAGCCTTTGGGACAGTTGGATGCGAAGGTGCGGAACGAAATACGCTACGAAATCAGGAAGATGGCTAAAGACTTGAATTTGACTGCGATTCACGTTACTCATGATCAGGCCGAGGCTATGTCGATTTCTGATAGGATTGCGGTGATGAAGAAAGGAAAAATTGTGCAGGTGGGCGCTCCGCAGGAGCTGTATTTGCATCCGAACAGCCTGTTTGTGGCGCATTTCATCGGGGAATCCAACTTTTTAGAGGGTTCGGTGGCGGATTCAAGCGATGGCGAGTTAAAGATAGAGCTTCGTGGCGGGGTTAAGGTTGACGCGGTCGGCGAAGGGTTGAAGAAAGGGGAAAGGGCTGTTTTGGCTGTTAGACCTGAAATTTTCACGGTGGAGCTGGGCACGCACAAGAGCAAAAACTCGCTTAAAGGGAAGGTCGAAAAAATTACTTTTGAAGGAACATTCATCAGGTACGTCATCAGGCTTGAAAGCAAAGATTCGGTTGTGGTTATTAAGCCGTCGCTAGCGGAGACATGGATGAGTATTGGCACAGCTGTTACTCTAAGCTTCGCGCCTGAAAAAGCGCATGTGTTTGCATATCCTGCAGCGGGGTTAACTGAGGAAATCTCAGTTTAACTCGGTTTTTCCGGTTGTGCCTTTGGTAACTCCGTGGCGCGTCTTTTCCCAGTAGAAAGGCTTCGTGATTAGCTGTAGCAGTCCGCGCCAAGCGGCTATGCTTATCAGCACCCAGTAAACGGGCATAGTCAAGGCTAATGGAATGCAATGGTACTGTTTCTGTTTTGCGCATGTCCACACGTATAAGAACAGGAAGGACAAGTTGCCGACCACTAGATTAAATATGCATATCCATTCTATGGGTAAAAGGAGAAGACTGCTGAAAACCCATGGCGCGAAAAAGCCCAGCGCAGTTATCGCCCAGAGGAACGGGTTGATTATGGGCATATAAATCCCTCCGCCGAAAGTAAACTGGAACAACAGGAACTTTCTCCAACCAAGGTCCTGAAGGAGCTTTATCGGATGCCTCATGTGAACTAAGTACGTTTGCGTGTGCCCCTTATACCATCGTGACCGCTGGCGAATCCAACTGCCAAAGTTGAGGGTTGCCTCCTCGTACGTGTAGCAATCCAGCATCGCAGTTTTCAGTTTTCTTCTTGAAAGCCTTATGCCTATGTCCGCATCCTCAGTCACGTTGTACGGGTCCCAGCCACCAAGTTCTCGTAACTGTTCAACTCTGAAGTGGTTGCTTGTGCCGCCTAACGGTATGGGCACATCAACCCTGTCAAGTCCTTCCAGATAGTAATCGTACCAGTAGGAATACTCTATTGAAAACCAGCTTGTCAGCACGTTCTCGTTGGCGTTGTAAAAATTCAACTTCGACTGGAGGCAGACAATGTCCTGCGGCAGGTAAGAAAATGTTACCGCGGCTTTTTTCACTTGATCCTCGTCAGGGTTATCCTCTGCATCAAATATGACGCAGTATTTGCCTTTTGCCCTCAGCAAACCGTAGTTGCAAGCTCGCGGTTTCGTTGTGATGTCCGCTTTGGGTATGACTATGGGCTCAAAGATTTTCAGGAATTCACGGTAATTCTCAGCAGGTATGCCCTCCACGCGTTTTGTTGGCTTCCCGGACAGCCCCAGCTTTTTGGCTTCGCCAAGCGTTTCCTCGTCTTTTTCTTCCATCAAAATTTTTACGTCAAGCTTGTCTTTCGGGTAATCCATCTTGTACAGGTTTCTCATCACGTTGGGTAGCACTTTGGCTTCATGGTATACGGGTACAAGCACCGTGTAAACAGGTAGTTCTTCATTTGTCAATTCAGCAGCTTGTTCACGTCGGGTATGCGGCATTTTTCGTGCTCCTTGGAATCCCCTTGCGGCTATGTACATCTTCAACGGGTTAAGCAGAAAGTAAGCCACGTTCACTATGGCGAAGAGCACTGCGAAAGTTACTGCAGAACTGATTAAGGCTGCAACAGATATTGCCATGAGAACCGCGAGAATAGCGTATTTCTGGCTTGAAAAAAGAACTTTATATGCTGATTCATCAGGATTTCTGTAATAGAGGTCCAGCAAGGCGCTTTTCTTGTGGATTTCACTGTAAACTTTTTCTTTAGTCATTTCAAACGAAGCTAAAGAGACAACAATCCACGTGATTTGTCGTCCACCAAGCAAATGCTGCAGAAGCAACAACGCTTTACGGTTCAACGGATTTGCCAAAGCTATTTTCGCTGTTGTTTTGGTTATGTCTAACGGGATGATAGAGTAACTCTCTATAACGCGATAGGGCAAAGCGGTTAAGAATCGGCACGCACGTTCACTCCTGCATAACTGTTTAAGTTGAGCATGAGACAGGAAAGGCATCCCAACCTCAGCGGCAAGCTCCTCGAAAAAACGTTCAGGCACACTCACCTTTATTTTCCGCAGTGTGGGAATCACATCTTCTGCTCTGACTTCTGGCGCTTCTATACTTTTTGTCTCTTTGACACCGTGCCTTCTTAACAACAGCATAAGCGCCTCTTTGCTTACGCCAACGCCTATGCGCTGTGCTTCTTGAGGCTGACTTGGCAACGCTTGGATTTCGATTCGTTCAGTCTCAACAGTGCGCTTTTCCATACCTCTTACCCGATTTAGAAAAGTCTCCCTGAATTGTACATTTCAAAATCAATATATTAAGACTTACGATAATCAAATAATTATTAAGCATACACGCCGCTACACCAGCAGTTAGCCTTCATAAAAGGATGAGGCTACAACTTTTCGTACAGCAGCACTACGGCAGCTTGAGACGTTGGTGATGGCAAGGTTAAAAGCGGAGTTAGGAGAGTAAAGCTAAAAACCTAACAGGTCTCTTCTAGATGCGAGAGAAGTGAAAGCAAAAATGAAAATCGTTCTTGGTCCTGCCAGCAAAGAATTAGGCGAGAAAATAGCAGCGTTAGCAGACATCGAAGCTGTGCCTGTTGCCCACAAAACGTTTCCCGATGGAGAAAACTACATTCGTTTAGAGGGCAAAATGCAAGATGAGCATGTTGTAGTGGTGCAAACTACGAGCCCACCGCAAGACAATAGGCTCATGCAGTTAGCTTTCATGGCGGATGCGGCGCGAAGAGGCGGTGCGCGGAAAATCACTGCAGTAGTGCCTTATTTGGCGTATGCGCGTCAGGATAAAATCTTTTTGCAAGGCGAAAACGTCAGCGTTGAAACCGTCGGCAACATGCTTGCGGCAGCAGGAATCAACGAGTTAATCACAGTTAACGTGCATCAAGCTGACGCTTTGGCGAAATTTCCGTTTCCAGCGCGAAGCCTCAGCGCAATCCCGCTGATAGCTGAGTACTTCGTCAAAAAGGGCTTCAAGAAAGCGTTTGCGTTGTCACCTGACAAAGGTGCCATGTATATTGCTCAGCAAGCGCAGCAGGTTTTAGGTGGTGAATGTGGGCATTTGGAGAAGCAGCGTGACCGTTACACTGGGCAGACGAAGCAAACTGGCGAGGGGTTGAACGTGAAGGGGCAGACGGTTATCATTTTTGACGATATCATCAGCACAGGCGGCACAATTGTTGGCGCAGCAAAAATTCTCCGTGAATTAGGCGCAGCACGCGTGTTTACTGCGTGTGTGCATCCGTTGCTTGTTGGTGACGCGGAAAAGCGGATTCTCGATGCTGGAGTTGAAGAAATCGTGGGCACCGACAGCATTCCCAGCGGCGCAAGCAAGGTGTCGCTGGCACCGTTGATAAGCAAGGAACTAAAGGCGCCATAAAGTGGCTAAACTCTTCTTTCTCCTCAGCGGCGAGTTTGAAACCCTCTCATTCTCCGAGCTAAAAGCCATACTGGAAACCGAAGGCTACACTTACACGGTAACAGAAAAACTCGACCAAACAGCACGGTTGGAGGCGGATTCTGAAAGCGTCAGCCAAGTGCTCCGCAGGTCAGCGTACACGCGAGTTTGCGCCATGGAACTATTCACATGCCCAGCAAACAACAACTCAATAGCTGAAGCTATTAATGCCGTAGACTTCACTGCAACTCTTGGTGAAGGCGAAACGTTTGAAGTGCGCATAAGACGCATCAAAGAATACTCCACCAAAGACGCTACAATGGCTCTGGAAAGCTTACTAGGCAAGCTCATACTTCAAAAAGCAAAACACGTCAAAGTCAACCTGTCAAAGCCTGATAAAACCTTCTTTGGAATACTCACCAACGGCAAACTCGTCTTCGGACTGAAGCTTGCTGAAATTCAGCCTAAACCCTTCGTGGAACGCAGACCACGCAAAAAACCCTTTTTCCACCCGTCAGCCATGAACAGTAAACTCGCACGCTGCATGGTTAACCTTGCTCATGCACGGGAAGGCGATTACTTGTTGGACCCGTTCTGCGGCACAGGAACCACCATGATTGAAGCGGCACTTATCGGCGTGCGCGCGATTGGTATGGATGTGCAGCACAAGATGGCGGAAGGTGCAAAACGGAACCTGAACCATTTTAGCCTGAACCCAGAAGCCATCCTCATAGCGGATGCACGCAAACTTCCACTCACGCATGTTGACTGCGTCGTCACTGACCCGCCATACGGCAAAAGTACGACGACGCTTAAAAGCGGTACCAAAGCAGTCGTTGAGGGCATTTTGACCTCTGCACATGACCTTTTAAGTAAAGGGCAACGGATTTGTATAGCTTCGCCTAAGACATTAGGCATCAAGGCAGTGGGCGAACAGTTAGGCTATAAGCATTTGGAGTCGCATTTCGCTTACGTACACAGGACTTTAACGCGTGAAGTGGCAGTATTCGAAAAAACCTGAGGCGCAAAACGCAATGAGCATACATGTGACGTTCTTGGGAACAGCCGCAAGCGTTCCAACTAACAAGCGGAGTTTACCAGCCGTGCTCATTCAACGCGGAAATGAGCAGTTGCTGTTTGACTGTGGCGAAGGTGCACAGAGGCAGATGATTACGGCAAAGGCGGGTTTCCACAAGAAATTAAAAGTGTTTATTTCGCATATGCACGGCGACCACGTGTTGGGTTTGCCTGGGCTTTTGCAGACAATGGCTTTGATGAATAGGCAACGAAAAGTAGATGTTTATGGTCCAGAAGGCATAGCGCGGTTTTTGGAGGGCACACGTGAAGCGTTGCAGTTTGCCTTGACGTTTCCGGTTGAAATCCGTGAGATACACACTGCAGGCGCCGTGTGCGTTGAAGAGGAGTATGTGGTTGAGGCGGCGTGGGCAAGTCATTCGGTTCCTAGTTTGGCTTATGGGTTTGTGGAGAAGCCGCGTGCGGGAAAGTTTTATCCTAACAAAGCCAAAGCGTTAGGCGTTCCTGAGGGCGAGTTGTGGTCGAAGCTGCAGCACGGCACGCAAGTTACGTTGCCGAATGGCGTGGTTGTGAAG
>CAZYUQ010000092.1:0-6522 GCA_964650565.1 uncultured Candidatus Bathyarchaeia archaeon
CTCTAAGCTGGATGATCCTTTGTCAGTCTTGAAGAGAAAGCTCAGGACAATCAGCGGTGTGGGAGAGAAGACGGAACAAATAATTCTGGAGATACTGGCAACTAAAGGCTCAGCCTATTATGATAGTTTAAGCTAGCGTCTAATGTAAAAGCATATTTAGCTTAAAAACCACAAAGACAAGGCAGGGTGCAGCGTGCATTGCGCGGTAGCTGTTGGAGTGAACTGATTTGGTGAAAGTCCTACTTATTGAACCACCGAAAGACTACTGGTTTGTCATGGGCGAGTATCTTCCTCCCCCATACGGGCTTCTTCAGCTTGCAGGCTACCTCGAAAGCAAAGTAGCAGACGCGGAAATTGAAGTGTTAGACTGCCAAGCCATGCCTCTAGACTGGAACGGCTTAACACAGCGAATTGAAGCCTTCAGTCCTGATGTGGTGGCGTCAAGCGGTTTTGCAACGTGCAACGTTTACGTTACTGCCCGAACACTGGAGACTGCCAAGAAATTGAAGCCTGAGGTGGTGACTGTTACTGGCGGGCAGCATTTTACGGCGTTGGCGCAGGAAAGCCTTGAAGCGTACCCTGAAATTGATGTGGTTGTTCGCGGGGAAGGCGAGGAAACCTTTGTGGAGCTAGTCAAAGCAGTACGTGACAAAAAGGATTTTTCAGGGATAGCTGGCATATCTTTCAGAAATCACCAGAAGATTCTGCATAATCGCCCGCGCCCGCTGATTGAGGATTTGAACCAGCTGCCTTTTCCCGCATACCATTTCGTTGAGGAGTACGCGCACAGGTACCATTTCACGATGATGGCTGGCTCCAAAGCAAGGTACGGCGTGGTTGAAGCATCGCGGGGCTGCCCGCACCGTTGCACGTTTTGTTCGCAGTGGAAGCATTGGCAGGGCACTTGGCGGCACAAGTCTGTGAAGCGGGTAGCTGACGAAATGGAGTTTCTCTACGAGAATTACGGGAGCCGGCTGTTGTGGTTGACGGATGACAACTTCGGTGTAGGTCAACGCTTGGACGCGCTTTGCGACGAGTTGCTTAAGCGTGACTTTTCACAGGATATAACGTGTTTCATGCAGGCTCGGTGTGATGACGTGGCAGCGAATCCGCAGCTTGTGGCGAAAATGAGCCGAGCGGGAATCAATTGGCTGCTGCTTGGTGTGGAGAGCAACAGCAAGAACACTTTGAACAGTTTCCATAAGGATTCAAAGCCTGAGTACGCGGAGACGGCTGTGAAGCTGTTGCGGCAAAACAGCATCTTTTCCCAAGCAACGTGCATAATCGGCGAGCGCGGTGACACTGCTGAGTCGCTGGAGGGTTTGCGGCAGTTTGTTAACGGCATTGACCCTGACCTTGCTATTTTCATGATTTTGACGCCGTTTCCAGGCACTGACCTTTACGAGGAGGCAAAGCGTAAGGGCTGGATTGAGAATTGGAACTGGGCTGATTATGACATGGTGCACGCTACGATGCCGACTGAGAGTTTGACGCGGGAGCAGGTGCAGCATGAGCTTTACAAGTGTTACCGCGGCTTTTTCGGTTCGTGGAACAGGCGGATACAGGGTGTTTTCTCCAAAAGCAACGTGAAAAGGAGCGTTTACCGTTATATGATGCGTCAAAACGTTCTGCGGCAGTTGAGGAGTATAGTTTGAGTTTGATGTGAGAATGTTGGCGCTTAACCGTAAACTTGCGAGCTTCACCCTGCTGTTTTTGGTTGCAGTGTCGCTTTTCGGGCTGGCGCTCGCAGTCTTCTTCGCTGTTAACCCGCCGCCTGCAGTTCAACATGAGTTTGCGTTGCGGAAGCCTGCGGTAGGCTCAGCCTTAGGCGTCATGTGCGTTTTAGGAATTTTCGCAGTTCTTTATCCTGACTCATGCGCGGGAATCGCTGGCTTGAAAAAACAAGGCGAAACAGTGCACAGTTTCGGCGGAGCACGCGGTCGGGTTCTGCGTGGGCACCATGTTGATTGTGCTCCGTATTCCACGCACGTAATACACTTTGGCAACAGAGTATTCTGCGCTACCTGCTCGGGGCTTCTGGTAGGCGCAGTCATCGTGCTTGTGTGTATCGGCTTGGTTTTCTTTGGGAACTTGCTTATCAGCGAAAAACCGTTTGTGCCTGTTGCCGTAGGCGTGGCTAGTATTATAGCTGGGCTGTTGTATCCTGTTGTACCCGTGCGGTTTCAACGTGGGTTTACACGTTTCTTAGCCGGTGTTCTGTTGGCTGTGGGTTCTTTTCTGATTCTTGTTGGTGTGGAAGAAGCCGCTGGTAACTTTTCGCTTGACTTTTTCTTTGTTGCGTTAAGCGTGTTGTGGTTGGCGACGAAGATGTCTCTGTCTCAATGGGAGCACAGGAGAACTTGCGTGCGGTGTCCTGTAGATTCATGTAACGCTAAGCTGTTTGCGTGATGCCGCGGGTTACTGGGTGGGTTTAGTGCGGGTCATCCCGTAGATTGCGCCGGCAATCAGCAGTACACCAAAAACTATCAGCACTATGAACCAGAGACTTGGCGACCCTGTGACTAACCCTGCTTGTTGAGCTAGCGTGAAAACTCCCCAGAGCAAGACGATTACGCCTATTGCTAAGGCTACGATTGCGCCGCCGTGAGGAAGCCCGAAACATTCTTGTTCCGCTTTTCTGCGCTCATGTCTGCGTGACGCGTAGGTTCCCGTCTGCAGGTTTGCCCCGCACTTCACGCAGTATTCTGCGGTGTCCTCATTCTTAGTTCCGCATTTTGAACAATAAACCATGTGAAACTCTCCCTTAGACAGGGGGTTTATACCGTTTTGCTAATAAGGTTTTTGGCGCCGCCGAAAGGACTTGAACCTTTGACCGACTGGTTTCTGTACTCACCTATTATGATAGGTTGGCTATCATTTTTGATAGGTTGCTTAACAGCCAGCCTACGGTCAAAGTAATTTTGTTCTGTTGTGGTTTTTTGGGCTATATTTGATTTAGTCATTTACTAATTCCTCTACTCTGTTATTGTGTTATCGCCTTATTAAATAAATTGGTGTTGAAACATGGGTTCTCTTCTTTGAAGTAAATCTTCACTTTTTCTGTAAAATCCTTTAAATCTGTACTCTGTGAAATTAAGCTGGCAAATTTCCTATAATATTTTTTTGATAACATTTTCCTCACCATTGGTCAAGTGTTTTAACTCTGCTTGCCTCACAATATCCGATTAAAGTCTCTAAAAAAAACTCTTTTAGGCTTGTATTGCTTCGGTTTTAGTTTTGGTTTCATTTTCCTAACCCCATTACATACAATTCCTTATAATTTTGTGTTGTAGTGCAATTTTTTCGTCTGAGGGCTGAAATCGAAGCTAAAAACTTATCTTGACTGAGCAGGTGTGCGAAGGCAAGTATATGTTTTTTAGAAAAAATTGTTTTTAGCGACTGCACAACACGGAGGGAATACTTGGACTGAGTGTAGCAAGCGGGTCTATGCGGTGTGCAGGAGCGAATTTGAGTAAAAAGTATGTTTATTCTTTTTTCTTTTTGGTTTTTTGTTTGTCCACTCGTGTTGTTCTAGGCGCGTATTTGCGTACACGTTTTTTGTCTCTGCGTTTTCTTTGGTAGTCTCGGAAGTAGGCGCGTCTTAGTTTTTCATAGATTTCCTTTTGTTCATCAGTCATTTCGCTCATTCTGGTCTCTCTATGGGGTATATAGTAAGTCACTAAAAAGGTTTTGCTGTTCTGTTCGACATATTCAACTATTCAAAATAGTTACGCAAATTATATATAGTAATTGACTATATTAGTGTTAAACATGATACGAAGCTCCGCGAAAGTCGTTCCATTAATTGATGGGTTGACTGTTTCGTGTAGAGCATGTGATGTATTTTGTGTTTTTTGGTTTTGTGTTGATGATTTGTGTTTTGCTGTGACGGATGAAAGACTCTGGGCTGTTGGATGTAATGGTGGATGTTTGGTGTTCGACAGCTCGGAGTTGATACCAAGTGCCTAACGGCGTAACGAAAGCTGAACGTGATGCTTGGCTTGCTTATGGTCAAAGTTTTGAAAAAGACGACGAAAAAGAGTTGTCTGTTTCTAAGAGTCTTAAATGGGGTCATGTTGAAAGTTGGTTGATTGCGGGAAATGGAGAGGTAACTAATTCTGATAAGGAAGACCCGAAGCATTGCGGAAAATTCTATGGTGTAAAAGGTTGTGTCAATGTTGCTGGACATAATATCGTGACTTTAGACGGTGTTAACCATGCGGGTATGATGTATGGTCGTAAAATGTATCGTTATTGCTATAATCCCCGATGTCCTGTGTGCCATAGTCACGGTTGGGGGGCGCGTGAGGCTCGGAAGGCTGAAGCTAGGCTTCTAAAAGCGAAAAAGCGCTTCGGTCAAATAGAGCATATAATGGTGTCGCCTCCCCCAAAACATTATGATAGGCTTAAAACTCCTGAAAAAGAGCGGGTTTTCCGTCGTATTAAGCTGAAACGTGTTCTTGATAAAAATGGTATCATGGGCGGTTTAGTTATTTTTCATCCCGCTCGGTATGCTAATGCTAGAAAGGCTAGAAGAATGGGGATTAGAAAAGGCTGGTACTTTTCGCCTCACTATCACATTGTTGGCTTCATTAAGGGCGGGTATTCGCGGTGTCGTTGTTGTAAGTATAACAACAAGTATGACCGTGACCGTTGTAGGTCTTGTGAAGGTTTTGAGGGTCGGAAGCGTCGTGTAAACGTTCAGAATGGTTTTTACGTTAAGGTTTTGGATGAAAGACAGACAATTTGGGGAACAGTTTACTATCAGCTTGACCATTGCGGTGTGACTGTCGAAAATTCGGGGTACCATAACGTAACTTGGTTTGGTGTATGCAGTTATCGTGCTCTCAAGATGAAAAAGGGAGATTATGAAGAGGTTGGTCAAGAGCATGAAACATGCCCACTATGTAAACATGACCTTGTTCCTTTGCGTTATATGGGTTTTGAGTGGGAAAGATTGGCTAGAGAATTCTGGGTAAAGGAGTTTGAAGAACCGTTGTATGACGCTAGAGGGATGCCTATATGGGTCATTAAGGAAAAACCGCCTTGGTGTGGTGACAGGATATGAGTGAAAAAACGTATGAAGCGTTAGTTGCAGAATTGGAAGAGGATGAAAAGGCTGAGGAAGAGGCGTTTCGGGAGATGGCTATGATTCAAGGTCGTTGCCGTTGGGGTCGTAATAGTGAAGGCTCGGCTTGTCGTTTGCTTAAGAAGGGTATTTGCGGTGAAGATGGTTTTCCGTGTTCGTATCGTGGAAAAAAGACAGGGAAAACTTGCAGAAAAGGATTTGCTCCTGAACATTGTAACTTTGACTATTGTGGTGTTTGTGGTATTGATGGTGGTCGCTGTTCGCGCTATTAGCGTTTATTTGTTGCACATTTTGATTTAGTCATTTACTATTAGCAATTGTTATATAGTCATTTACTATATTCTTTTTCTTGCCCTTTGTTGGGTAGGTGGTGAAATAATGAATAAGAAAAATACAGTTGTGGGTGCTTTACTTGTTTTGATTTGCGGTCTTTCAATGTTTAGCGCGTTACCGATAGCTAATGCAACTGATAGAACAGGTGACTTTGGCTTGTTGATTCCTGCGTGGACTTGTGACGAGCATAGCATAACTCCGGCTATGGCGAAGTCAATGATAGATGAAGCCTATTCTGCTAAGAGCATTACTTTTCAAGCGATAAAGATAACGTACGGTTATGACCCTGACAGTTACAGTGCTTCTTATGTTGCTGGAAGAATACATACATGGGTTGACTATTTTGACGACTATTATGACAATATATACGTGGCGACAAGAACGACTTTTCACACGGGAGACCAGTTAACGTATGCGGAGGCTAATGAATTCTACTACTATCTAGCGTATTATCTCAATTCTCACGGTGATGTTAAGGTTTTCATTGGAGAAGAAGAAGTCGAAGCTAATCAAGAGTGTCCGCATTGCGGAGAACCGACAGGTAACAATTTAGCTTATGACAGCTATGAAGATATGACTGACTACATTGACATGCTTTACGACCTTTGGAACTATTATAGTTCAATACCATTCACTTTTGAGAGTATACCAATGGCGGAAATGGTTACAAATGCCTCTGGAAGCTTTTACACTAATGGTTATTGTTGGTTCTTTGACAGCGTTGAAGTGACTGACTATTGGGATTTCATTGACTCACATCAAGAAGTGTTTGCTATTAATGAATGGCGTACACATTACGGAACTACTGCATGGGCTTCTCACTGCTATTCTTACAACTATCTGCACAACCCTGACAAATCTATTTTCATTGGAGAAACTTTCAACTTAGACTACACTGAGACAGAGGATTTAATCGATATAATGAACTATGGCTACGCTGATTTGAGCTACTTCTTCTGGTGGGATGTCATAGCAATAGAGCCGATATATTCTCAATGCCCTGAAATGGAAGGTTCTTACTTCTATTGGTCGGGTGGTTGGGAAGGTCACTCATGGGCGCATTTGCAGAAGAAAGAATGGGGTACTTGCTGGGGTAGCTA
>CAZYUQ010000093.1:0-6504 GCA_964650565.1 uncultured Candidatus Bathyarchaeia archaeon
GTATCTGGTTAAGAGAGGCGCAAAGGACGAGGTGTTGGGCGTTGAGTTTTCTGGGGCTGATACTGCAGAACCAGCTGCAGGCGTGATAGATGCTATTGTTGATGCGGAGCGAGTGGTGGTTTGTCCCAGTAATCCTGTGGTTAGTATAGGTACGATTCTTGCTGTGAAGGGTGTTAGGGATGCTTTGAAGCGGACTGCTGCGCGGAAGGTGGCTGTAAGCCCAATAGTTGCGGGTGCGCCGATTAAGGGTCCTGCAGATAAGTTGCTGCGGGGTTTGGGGCGTGAGGTTTCTGCGTTTTCTGTGGCTGAGCTTTACGCGGATTTTCTTGATGTGTTTGTTCTTGATGTTGCTGATTTGGCGGAGAAGGAGCAAATTAAGAGGCTTGGGGTCGAAGTGAGGGTTGTGGATACTGTTATGCGGAGTTTGGGGGATAAGGTTCGGTTGGCAAAAACTGTTCTAGAGAGTTGATCTTATGGAGTGTAGGGGCACTATAGTCTAAAGTGTGATCTATATACTATTTGGGGATTTGAAATAAACTAGGTTTTCTTTGTGGTCTATAGTTGGAGAGAGCGAAATGCACAGAACAAAGGCGAAGAAAATGAAGTCGCAAGGCGAAGATTACCGAGTTGTTGTATTTTGTGTATGTGTAGAAAATTTTTAGGATTGTTGTTGAAGGGGTGTTTAGCGTGATAAAAGCGAAGAGGAACAAGAAAGAGCAGGCGCAAACAGCCAGTGTGGATTTGATAGACTGGTTCTTAGCTATTGATGGTTGTTTGGCATGATGGGGCTGCATGGTTTGGGTGTTGGAGACAACTCTGGTTGTGTTATTAAGAGAAGGGTTATATGCGAAAATGGTTCACATAGTTATATTGGAGATGTGACCTGTGGAGAGAAGAAGCTACGATTGGTTTGAGAAACGTCGAAGAACAAAAGGGTTAGAGTTAGCTCATGAGCAGATAACGAAAGCCTTTGACACGGTGACTTGGCTTCATAAAGCTATGAAGAGTTTTTCGGAGAGAAAGTACAAGGAAACCAAGAATTACGTTGAAAACTTGTATACGGCTGAGGAAGAAGTGGATAAGCTGCGCACAGACGTTTTTAAGGAGTTGTCTAAAGGTGCTGCTTTGGTGGCGGATTACCGTGAAGACCTATTGCACCTTGTAAAAAGGTTGGATACTTTGGCAGACCACACTAAAGATGCGGCAAGATGTATCGAGATGCTTGGGGAAACGGAGATTCCAGAGGAACTGTGCAAGAAAACAGTGTTCATGACCGCAAAACTTGTGGACACCGCTCAAACCTTGCGTGGTAGCATCGAAAAAATTTCAACTAATCCTCTTGAAGCGATAGAAGAAGCTAAAAAAGTGGAAGATATTGAGCACGATTTGGATGCAGAATACCTTAAGGCGAAATCCTTGTTCGTCAAATATGGCACAGTAATCAACTGTGGAGCCATGGTTATCTTTGACGATTTGATCGAGTTCATTGAGCACGCTGCGGACATGTGCGCGGACACTGCAGACTATATTGCGGTGCTTTCAAGCAGAGAATAACCCCAATTTTCCACATTACTTTTTGTCTTTTGCAAGGCAAAGTCTCTAGTGCTCGGAAGAGACTATAGCCCCCTTATATATAGAAAGTAGAAATAGGCGCGTTGCGGGAAGTTGCGGTTTGTTTAGGGGTTGGTAAAGGGTTAAATTTGCGGGTTTGTATTCCAATCTGGGATTTCAGGAATGTCTGCTGTGACGGATAGGGTTGCTGGGGCGCTGTACAGGTCTGGATGCTTGAAGTTTGGCAGTTTCAAGATTAAATCGGGAGCTTTAAGCCCGTATTATATTGACTTGGCGTGTTTGCTTTCTTCGCCGAAGGAGCTTTGTGCCGTTGCGGAAGTTGCGGCTGATGTTGTTAAGCAGATTATGGCGTCGGACGGCGTAAACAAGTTAGCGTCCATTGAGCTTAAGGGTGCGTTGATTGTGCCCAGCATCGCTTGCAAAGTGGATTTGCCGTGTGTTGTGGTGAGGAAAGAGGATAAGGCGTATGGCGTGACAGGCAGGGTTGCTGGTGCAGACGTTGTAGAAGGCGATAGCATACTGTTTTTTGATGATGTGGTTAGTGAGGGATTATCTAAGGTTGAGGGGATAAAGCCTCTTGAGGAGCGTGGCGCGCTGGTGAAGCATTTGCTGGTTGTGGTGGATAGGGAGCAGGGTGGCAGAGAAAAACTTGAAAAGTTGGGTTACCGAGTGCACGCTTTGGCGAAAATTTCTGAAGTGGTCAAGTCGCTACATCAGTCGGGAAGTATCTCGAAGGAGCAGGCGGACGCGGTTTTAAGCTACGTTAAAAAATAGTTGCTACGGAGCTAGTTTAGGACTGTGTGGCTGGTGTTGTTGTACCATTTTATGATTTCGACGATTGCGTTGTTGGAGTAGCCTACCTCTTTAAGTGCGGCTTTTAAATCTTCAATGGTCTCGATATTCACGTTACCCACCGAATCAGAGGTAGCGTGGACAGTATATAATCTTTCATTCCAGTGTCGGAATATGTCAGAAACCATACCTAAAAGCCTCCGAAACCGAACGCGTAGCAATTTTGACCCAAAAATCCGCGTGTTAGCCCCAATTCACCGCACAGATACCCCTATATCGCTCATCGGCGCTTAATTCACAACAGAAAGGCTGCATACGCCGTAAAGGAGACACATCCAATAAATGCTAAGCCAGAAACAAGTCGTGGAAGCTTTACTGAAGCCTGAAGCTTACGATGAAGACGCAGGTAGCATTGATCTTGTGCAGACGCACATATCCTTCGTCTTCTTAACCAAAAGTTTCGTTTACAAAGTGAAGAAAGCGGTGAACTTCGGCTTTTTAGACTTCACCACTCTGGAAAAAAGGCGGTTCTTCTGCGAAAAAGAGCTGGAGCTTAACAGGCGACTGTGCAGAGACATGTATCTTGAAGTTGTTCCCATCAACAAAGCAGACGCAATACGAATCAAAGGCGCAGGAGAAACAGTTGAGTACGCCGTGAAGATGAAGCGGATGCCGCAAAACACCATGCTAAGCAGGCTCCTCGAAGAGAACAAAGTGGACACGAAGCTTGTTGATCGCATAGCAAAAACCATAGCGGATTTCCACGCAAAAGCCGAAGCCAGCAACCAAACCAGCGAGTACGGCTCTTTAGCGATTATAGGCACTAACTGGAAGGAAAATTTCGAGCAAACCGAAGAATACGTCGGCAAAACCATAACGGCTGAAGAGTTCACGCTAATCCGCCAAAACGTTAACGCCTTCCTGAAGAACAACAAGGTGCTTTTCAAGAAGCGAGTCACAGAAGGCAAAATCAGAGATTGCCACGGCGACATCCACTCAGACAACATTTTCGTAGCAGACCAAATCTACATCTTCGACGCCATAGAATTCAACGAACGCTTCAGGTACTGCGACGTTGCCGCCGACATAGCGTTCTTAGCCATGGACCTAGACTTCAAAAAACGAACTGACCTATCAGACTTCTTAATTGAAAAGTACGTTGCGTACTCCAGTGACCAAGAACTGCTGCAGCTGCTGCCATTCTACAAGTGCTACAGGGCTTACGTGCGCGGCAAAGTAGTCAGCTTCAAACTCAACGACCCCAATGTACGTAGTAACGAGAAGCACACGACACAGAAAGAAGCAAAAGCATACTTCAAACTAGCAACAACCTACACGAAATTTTTTAACAAGTAACAAGAAGAATAATTTGTGCGGTGAAGTAACGATGGAACAAGATGAAGTAACTGCATATTTGAAAGAATTTTTCCAAAAACAGGGATATAAAGTTACAACTCAGCATCACCGTTATCGTTCTGTTGACATTTTTGCTGAGAAGGAAGGGTGTAAGTGGTTTGTTGAGGTTGAAGCAGAATCTCGCACCCGCAAAACGCTTCAAGATGTCAATATCGCTGTTGGCGAGATCGTAGCAGAAATGCATGAAATAGAACCTAAGACTAATTACGGAATTGCTCTGTCAGAGCCTCTTTCAATTCGTTTGAAAAAGTTTGGAACTGCTGGACTAAAGGCGTTGAATCTTCATCTATTTATAGTCACAGAAAGTGGTTCAGTTTATCATCTAAACGCAGATGGCATTATCGAATATATCAAAAGGCTTCGAGAATGGGGTGAGGGACTTCCATCAACCCTCTCAACAGATATAACAGATTTGTAACGCGACAGAACCCAAGAAGTCTTTAACCAGAAAAATTCAAAGTTGGAATTGTTCGGCCACGTATTCGGGGATTTTTACTGTTCCCATGATTATGGGTTTTTGGTGGCAGTCGCTTCCCCCAGTCATCATTAAGCCGTGTTGCCTTGCAAATCTCACGTAATGCTCAGTTGTTTCAGCGTTGTTTCTGGAGTGCCAACACTCCACGCCATCAATATACGCCAACATCGACTCCGCTACTATCGCTGTCTGCTCAGGCAAAGATTTAGTCAAAGCCACAAGCGAAGTCCCATGAGGATCATTAGGATGCGCAAGCACCAGTTTTCCGCCCGCATCCCTAACCAGCCGCGATGCCTCTTCAAGGTGAAGCGGAAGCTTGGGAACATCACACTTCACAAGGTAACGGTCAAACGCCTCCTGCCTGCTCCCAACAATGCCCTTCCGCACAAGATAATCAGCTATGTGAGGTCTCCCAAGCACGCCGTCAACAGCAGCCTGAAGTTCCTCAAAATCACCCCGCGTCAACTTGCGGATGCCCTCCTTTTCGAACTCCGCATTGAGGTTGTTCAGAATCTTTGCGGCTCTTTCCTCGCGGTACGCAGCCATCTGCTCAAGCTTCGCCTCCAACGCCCTATTCGCCACATCAAACTGGTAACCCAAAAAATCCAGCGATACAGATTTGCCGTCGCGGTATCGGGGATGCGCAAAAGTCACGTTCAACTCAACACCCGAAACATAACGGATTCCCGCTTGCCCAGCTAAACCCACAGCCACCTCTTGGCAACCAATCGAATCGTGGTCAGTAATCGACATGAACCCGATGCGCCTATGTTTAGCTTCCCTGATAACCTCGTCCACAGCCAAAGCGCCATCGGAACTTTTCGAGTGGATATGCAAATCAATTAACATTGCAATAGCGCCCAGCTACCGCTTTTCCACGCCGATCACAAACCAATCTTCAGGAGCATCATGCTCCGTGTCCACCATAAAATGCACAATGCTCAGCGTTGGATACTGTTTCTTCAAGTCATCCAAGTCCACAGGCTCAAACTTGCTCTTGTTATTACGGTAAGCCGCCTCAGTTAACGCGTTGGACTCATACTTCTCCTTAGTTCTCCGCAGAATCCGCCTAAGAGATGTTTCTTCAGAACAGCTAGTCTGCAAAATCACAAACGTCATGCCGTTCTTTGCCGCGATTTCAGCCGCGCGCCTCCGCAACTCCTGCGTAACAAAAGTAGCATCCAAAATCAGACCCTTCTTGCTTTTCTGCGCAAGCTCATCCGCCCGGCGAAACAGTTCATCATAAACCGACAAGCGCTTACGCAGGTCACCCGCAACTTTCACATCAAATACGTCCTCATTCTTGAGAACTTCCAGCCGAACCAAATCGCTCCTGAGAATCGGGTACCCCTTAAGCTTAGCCACTTCCTCAGAAGTCTCTGTTTTCCAAGTTCCCGGGAACCCGCACGTAATCAGCAAAGTGCCTGAGCCTAACGCGGTTTTAACGAATTCAGCAAAAGGTTCTCTCAAACGCGCACACCCATAAGGTAGGTTCAGCCAAACCATAATTAAACCTTTCCAGCAAGCAAAAACACCCCGAAAAACCATTAAGTGAACACGCTGAAGCATATGTCTAGTATAAAAGAGAAGCAAAGCTAAATAACCAGCCAACAACCTTTTCCTAAAAGAAGGAAACAAAAATGGCAGAATCCCAAGTTAAAAACAAGGAACTAGCCCCGCAAGGCCATTTACAAATCGAGTGGGCAGCCGCACACATGCCCGTGTTAACTCAAATCAGAAACAGATTCAGCGAAGAAAAACCGTTCACAGGCCTAACACTGGGCGCGTGCTTGCATGTGACAAAAGAAACAGCAGTACTCGTGGAAGCCTTAACAGCTGGAGGCGCCACAGTCGCCCTCTGCGGCTCCAACCCGTTGTCCACACAGGACGACGTGGCAGCGGCACTCGCGGAAGAAGGCATCCACGTTTTTGCGTGGCGAGGACAAAACACAGAAGAATACTACCAGTGCATAAACAAGGTGCTGGATTACAAACCCGTGATTACTCTTGACGACGGCGCAGACCTCGTCGGCACACTCCACAGCAAACGCAAAAGCGAATTAAGCAACGTCAAAGGCGGAACCGAAGAAACCACCACAGGCGTGGTGCGGCTAAGAGCCATGGAAAAAGCTGGAAGCCTAAAATACGCGATCATAGCTGTGAACGACGCTTACACGAAGTACTTGTTTGACAACCGCTACGGCACTGGACAAAGCACCATAGACGGCATCGTACGCGCCACAAACACG
>CAZYUQ010000094.1:0-6365 GCA_964650565.1 uncultured Candidatus Bathyarchaeia archaeon
CAGTCATCCTTACAACTTGGTCTATGGTTGGGCTGAACGACACAATCATCCTCGCAGGCTTCAGGGCTTCATATGCGTGCGGCGCAACCAGCCACGGCGTCGCCAAATCCAAAACTACCGCGTCCACGTCCCGCTCATCTATGCCCAAAGTAACGTCTTTGCTTTTTAACTCAACATAATCCAGTAAACCCGCACGTTTGAGGTTTTTCTCAGCTGCCTTCTGGAACTCCTCACGGATTTCGCAGGTGTAAACCTTGCCGTCGGGCTTAACGTAATGCGCAAGAGCGGTTGTCAAAGCGCCAGTGCCCGTTCCCGCTTCAACCACACGGCTTCCAGCGCCGATGCCGCTGAACATGACGATTAATGCGGTGTCCTTCGGATAAGTTATCTGCGTTTGGCGGGATGACTTCATGATATAATCTGTTAACGTGGGCTTCAGCAACGTGAACGCTATGCCTAGGCTGCTTTGAATTGTAGCGCCGAACTCCTTGCCGATTACTTCGTCGAGTTTCAAGTAGCCCTTGTGCGTGTGAAAGGTTTTGCCTGCTTCCACCTTCACCATGTACGTTCTCCGCACGTCCAAGTAGAGAATCGCGTAGTCGCCCTCACTTATTGTTTGATTAACCAATACTCATTCACCTGAAGCGTTCTCAGCCAGAATTAAACTTGCAAAGTGTACCATTTAAACCTTGAACAACTTCGGGCTCTTTTTCAGCGAGTATTAGCGCGATATTGCTATGTCTTTTTTAATGTCAGTAACAAGTTTTGAATATTATCGCCTTGCAGGACAACAATTAGAGCTTCGCGTGTCAGTGCTTTCTCCCCATAATAACGGAAATAGTCGAAGCAAGTATCATAATTACTAGTAGCATTATTGTTGATGGAAACTCGGGTACGACTTTTGTGTCATAGACAGCCGTGATAAGAGTATTGCCGGCAACAAGCAGAGTTATCGAGTTGCTAGTGCTGTTGCCTTCTGAACTTGTCCAATTAATAAATGTGCAGGTGGTGCTATTGTCCGAACTAATCTTTAAGTTGTCAATGCTTAGGCTGACCCAGCCCATTTCAGGTTGAGTTACACCACTGTAAAACGTCACGTTTAACGGTGTTTCATCATTAACAGTGCCCATTTCCGCGTTATCCTTCTGGACCTGAACTGAAACACCAGAAGGGATTCCGCTTGTGAGGATGGTCAGCGTTACACTTGATGAATTTAAAAATGGACGACAATTTACTATGCCAGTTACAGACGAGTTGTCAAAGTAGTCGTAGACGCGTATCGCGATCTGACTCTCATTACTTGTTCCCCACCAATTAAAGTCAGCATTGAGGTGTGTCCCAATGTTCTTAACGTCGTACAAGCCATTGCTGTATAGGCTGCAGTAATGAATGTCTCCATTCGAGTATATTCCAGTGGAGAGGATTCCTATTTTGCCGTTGTTGATGACGGAAGAATGCGCGATGTTAACTGCCTCGCCTGATACTCCATTACCAGTATTGCCGGAAATTGTTGATTCTGCGATGGTCACTTTATATTCCGAGCTCAAGCCTTCCGAGTGCACACCATCTCCTATATTGAAGGATATAGTCGAGTTGTAAATATTGGCAAATTGGTAGCTTACATACAACCCGTCTCCCGAATTGTTAGAGATTACCGTGTTGCGGCAATTGTACAGAAACCTATTGATGGAGAGCCCTCTGCCGCCATTATCCGTAATCTTTGAATTCAGAAGGTTGCTGATTGGAGTTCCATCCGTGGAAATTCCCTCATTTGTATTGTTGGAAATTGTACAATTGTCTATAGTATCTATCGAGCCGTAGTCTCCTCTTATTCCAACGTTGTTTTTTGAAATCAAAGAGTTGAAAATTGCCAGATTTCCGTTATTAACGTGAATACCCGAATCAGTGTTGTTTTCTGCAGTGATTTCGTAAAGGGCTATATAAATACCCCCTATGTCCACTCCAACAACATTTGATGCTATTTTGCTCTGCCCTAAAATGCTTTGTTTTCTGCTGTCAAAGTCCAGTCCAGTTGTGGCGTGTTCAATAATAGCATTTGTAATATTGCAGAAACCAGATGAACGAATCAGAATACTTTTCCAATCACCTGGTTCAGGTGAGGCTACGTCGCTCGTGAAGGTGATTTTGTGTGTTGAGTTTCCACATGCAACCAAGCCACCATCCACTATTAGGCTGAGTCCATAGCTGAACTTAACAAGCACTCCAGGTTCTATCGTCAAGATACAATCAGGCTTAACTATGACGTCTGCAACTACGCTGTATGGACTGCCTGCCAACGTCCAGTTGCTATTTGTGATTATATATCCACCTACGTTAGTGCTCAGCGAAGTTGCTGTCGATGCCAATCTGGGACTATTATCCTGATTGAAGTCACCAAATGAAGTGTTAATTGCAGAAAACGCGTTAACGCGATGAAGCGAAAAAGCAAGCAGCAACGCACCCGCCACGAGCAGTATTAACGCAATCCACAAGAACATTTTTTTCCATATGAGTGAAAATCTCACTTTCAAGGTAAATGCATCCGGCAGCATATTTTATGGAATAACTAATTAAATTTTGCTTAATAGTTCTGTCCTAAATGTTCTGTAAACGTATTTTTAAAGCGTTACAGCGTGTATTCTCGGCATTTTTCTACGTGGGTCACTTGGCTTTTCAGGTCCCGCATGAACTTGGCACAAAGCTCTGCTTTTTCCGTGTGTATTGGGAACATCCTAGCGGCGTTCATCTCCTTGAGCGCGGCTTTCAACTGCAACGGCATCATATGCCCGCTGACATGCACATGATATTGAGGCACGCCGTAATGCTCAAGCCAGTTAGTTAGCCGTTCATGGTCGATTTCCATTTCCTCGTTGAATGGTTCTGAAGAGGATAGTATGTAGCAGCTTCCCGCTGTGGGCTGCAATGACACCAACTCCTCAAAATCGTAAAAGGATATTGCTAAAATAACGTTACATTGCTGCTTCGAAGCTTCGAACACGTCGAAAACCCTGTTTTGCAGAGAGTACCTTTCAATAAGTTGGGTTTCCCACTTGTCAAAACGCTTCTTCGACTTTCGAAAAATCAACATAGCATCATCGTCTAAACTCGGAATCCGCAAGCCCTTATCCTTACGCAGTGCATCCAGCAAATGCGCTTGCTTCAGTGAAACAGCCAAGCACCGCCTGTTCCGTTTGGCAACGTGATAGAAGGAGTTCAAGCGGTCAACATCCGAATTAGCAAAACCAACCATCACTATGCCTTCAGTCTGCGCAACAATATGGTTCAGCTTGCCTTCAACTTCTGTTTCCGAAGAAACAGTTGCCCCCGTCATGTTAGTCGCTTCAGTAACTACAGCCACAGGCTCTGCCGCCTTGGCTTTTTCAACGAATTCGCGGGTCATCTCAGGCTTGGCGCCGTGGTCTCTAAAATCGCCCGTGTAAACAACTGCACCGTTAGAAGTGTGAATAATAAAGCCATAAGCTCCAGGAACCGAGTGGTCAACGTGAACAGGCTCAACCTCTATGCTACCTACTGTTATTTTTTTGCCTGTGCGGAAGCTTCGGAAGTCCAAGTCTGCAACGTTAAACTCCAAGTCTGCACGGCGGCTTTCACTTAGTGCCTGCAAAATTATCTGCGTGGTTTCTCCGCAGTAGACGGGAATTTCCCGTTTAATGAACGATAAATGTGCGGAATGGTCTAAGTGCCCATGTGATAGGAATACAGCGTCCACTTCAGGCGGGTCAGGGTCAAACTTGTAGGTACCCTTTATTTTTGGGAGAATTTCGAGTTCTTGGAGGCTTGTTTCGCTTTTCGGCGAAAGAAACGGCGGGGAATAAAACCGTTTTTTCATGCTGAAGGACATGCCGAAGTCAAAAAATACGTTGGTGTCGCCGTCTTTGAGTAAGATTTTGTTTCCGCCGATTTCGTCTACGCCACCGTAGAAGGTTAAGCTTGTTGTGTTTTTCACCATATTTTTTACCTCAAGGGTTCAGTTTTTTTGCACACGTTTGACATTGCAACAATCACAGAGGGCAAAGTGAAAACGCTGAACACGCGTGTGTACTTGGAAGTTCCCGATTTTTGGATGGTGTCAGCATCGCCGCCGGCTTTCAGGTAGCCCTTTACGAAAGCTTTGGCGATTGCTTCTGCTGCGTTGTTGCCGTTAAACGGTGAAAGGTAATGTCCCGAATAATACAGGAATTCAGCAACGTCCCAAACTTTGTCGCCGCTGTGAGAAGCCTGCTCAAAATCTAACAAGTAAAGTCTATTGTCTGGGTCGACTATTACGTTTTCGGGTTTTGTGTCGCCCAGCGCGAAGTTAAGCGCGTGCACACGCGCAAGTATCTCGCCAACCCGCGTTATGTCAACTAAGTCTTGTTGTGTTTTCGCCTTGTCTTTGAGTGCTGCGATGCGCTTGATGGAGTCACTGAGGTTTTCGCCCTCTATATACTCCATGAAAACCAACCGTTCGTTGTGGCTCACGTGCAAAACTTTTGGAACATTAAATCCTTCGCGGCGCAGGAACTCGCTCATTGCACATTCGCTTTCAAGCCTGTACCTGCCTAGGACTGTAAAGGTTCGAGCTCCAAGCGACCACAAGGTTAACGGGAACCACTTGAAACCCGACCAGTCCTTGAATCGTTTGACAAGAACTTTCTTTTCTATGCCATTTGACCGGCCTTTAATCAAGTATACGTCGTTCAGAACACCGCCGACTCTTTCGAACTTAACCGCGGCGTTTTTGTCGTTTAGAAACAGTTTTCGGGCGTATTCTGTGATGTCGATTCGGTCGGCTAAGGAGACTAAGCCTTCGGATGTGGGGACAAAAACGTGTTCCTGAGGGTCTACAAAGCGCCGTGCCAGGGTGACTTCGCGTTTCGGGGGGAAAATTTGGAATTTTAACAGGGCTTCACTGTTCTGTGATAGAAAGTTCAACAGCTGTGGGAAAACGCCGAATACCGATGTGAATAACGTTCTCGGCGCGTTTCTGGAAATTTTTGCAAGGCGAACTTTTGGGTTTTTGCTTGCTGCAACCAGCTCTTGGGGAATCATCACATAGCCGTCGGAAAGAGTCACTTTTTGCTCCTTTTCGAGCTGTTCTAATGCTTCCATGTAACCGCTGAGAACAGAATCAATTTCTTCCTTGGAGAATTCACTGTGCATAAAACTTGATATGCCGTAAGCCATGGGAGGAAAAACTCGAATACGGTCTAACATGACCTCGTACACGAAATATTGCGGCCTAATGCGAAGGAGAGGGGAAAGCTCTGGAAAGCTTAAAACCAAGTTTGACAGCAATTCCAGAATCAAGCGTTTCTTCAGCGAGATTTCCTGTTTGTGCAGATAATCCTTACCATCCAAAGCTGCGTAAGGAAAAATTAGCGTGCTAGCGAAGGCTTCACCTAGAAAGCCACGGTCAACATCTCTTTCAAAAACCCATTTGTCAACCGCAAAAATGATGATGCTTCTGCCATCAATGACTTTTACGTAACTCAGCAATCGGGGTTGAAAAGCACGAAGCACCACCACTACCTCTAGCGGTGGCTTCACGCTTGACGCTGCTAGGGAATTATTATTAAGCAAAATTACGGCGGTGATTTTCGCGGTCCCAGCGAGGTGACTGCAGAAATCGAGAATTTGACGACGCAACTCACCATTTATGCTATGGGCACACATGTTCAACCCGTCACCTTGCATGAGAGACTTAGATAGAATATACTAAAGAGATATATTTACAGCGCGTTCGCTGTCGTTCTTGCGCAGAAAGAAACATACACTTCAGCGCGATTTTCCAGAATTTGACCAAAGCAGCATCAAAATTTACAAACATAAACTGCGCTTATTCTATGGTCATTACTGCAAAGATGATGCGTTTTTTACTGTGCAGACAGGGGTTTAAAGTAGTTGGCGTGACCCGATTTTTCGAATCATGGGTCTCAGTGTTGCGTGATCGGACTGCTCGACTGCCATATTTGAATCAGGTGTTACGCTGATTTTTCTGCAGATGAGGTTGAGTGAGTCCTCAGTGAAGCTCAACATCGTTTGCCCTTCGCTTGTTAGCTTGTACACTTTTCTTGGTCTTTCGTGGTTCATGTTCCACTCGCTACTTACGTAGCCTTTCTCTTCAAGCGTGCCTAGGAGCGGGTAGATGGTGCTTGGGCCAAAGTAGACGCCGAATGACCTGCGGATTTTTGTTATTACTTGGTATCCGTGCATTGGTTCGGTGCTGAGGAACTGTAGGATTATGAGATCTAGTAAGCCCTTCATCAGTTTGACTTGCACTTCTTTTTGGTTGTTTACCATTTTTATTTTCCTTCTGTATTTGTGTTTAACAGTTTTTCTGTTAGACTTGTGTACAATATGTC
>CAZYUQ010000095.1:0-6347 GCA_964650565.1 uncultured Candidatus Bathyarchaeia archaeon
GGTTAATCATCTCCTGCACGTAAACCTCGTAAAGGTCGCGTAGCCGCTCAGCTGGCACCGAGGCTTTTTTCTCCATCAACGGCAAAAGCGGCAAATAATACATCGTGTTCCCAGCGTTAACCGCTATGTCCACGCCATAAATCTTGTACGAGCACGGCTTGCCCCTCCGCAGCTCTGAAGCGTCTTCTATGTCGTCAATCATCAAAGTGCCATTATGCACAACCTCGGGGATAATGGCGAAATCCAAGTAGTCCGCAGAGTCTTTGCCCAACGCTTCGCACACAAGCAGAAACAAGGCTGGTCGCCACCGTTTTCCCCCTCTGTCCAGAAACTCCCAGATTGGCTCAGCAATAGCCTTGTTCAAGGTTTCCACGTTGTAGCTGTGCCGAGGCGGATTAACACGGAAAAGCACCGCGTCAGCAGTGAATTTTCGCGGGATGTACTTTTCAATGGTTTTATCTATCAACGGCGCTTTTTCTTCAAGAAACCTTTCAACATCCACAGCCTTAACGCGCTCCTCTTCTCGCGTAACCTTCCACGTTAAAACCGCGCTTCTGCAGCCACTCGGCAGTTTTACCCGTTACCACAACAGGCACTTTCGCTAAATCCCTCACTTTCTCAGCACCCACAAGAAACATAACATTCCGCAGCTCCTCAATCAACAACGAAAGCACTTTCACCGTGTCCTTCGCGCCCTTAACCGCAGCTTGCAGCACCGGTTGAGAAAGACTTGCCAAGCTCGCGCCTAAAGCCAAAGCCTTAGCTACGTCCACGCCGTTGCGCACGCCACCTGAAGCAATCACGGGAACTTTAACCGTCTGCGCGGTTTCTATGAGGCTGGCAACTGTCGGTGTGCCCCAGTCCCAAAACGCATCACCCAACGAGCGCTGAGCATCGTTTGCACGGTAATACTCAACCGCTGCGAAGCTGGTTCCGCCCGCGCCACTAACATCTATCCCTTTCACGCCAGCAGCTTCCAGCCGTTTCGCGTCTTCCGCGGAGATGCCTGAACCCGTCTCCTTCACTATTACGGGCTTGTCCACTGCGCTTGCGATTTCTTCTATTTTTTTGAGAACGCCCTTGAAGCTTGTTTGCCCCTCAGGCTGCACCGCCTCCTGCAGCGGGTTCAAATGTATCGCCACCGCGTCAGCATCAATAATTTCAATGGCTTTTTTTACTTCTTTTACGCCGTAGCCGTGAACAAGCTGTATTCCGCCTATGTTGGCTACGAGAAAAGCGGTTGGCGCCTTCTTTCTGGTTATGGCAAATGTTTCTGTGAGTTTCGCGTTTTCTATGGCTGCCCGTTGGCTGCCGACGCCCATGCCCAAATGCAGCGTTTCAACGGCTTCAGCTATGGCGGCGTTTATCCGTGTTGCCTCTGCGGTTCCCCCAGTCATCGCGCCGACCATTATGGGCGCAGCGAACTTGTGACCAAAAACCGTTACCGCCAAATCCACGCTCTGCTTGTTGATTTCTGGCAGCGCCCTGTGCACTAAATGAGCGTCTTTGAAGCCTGTGGCGGCGTCTCTGGCTTGAGCCTCCTCGTTTAAGCAGATGCGGATGTGGTCTGCTTTGCGTTTTTCAGTTTCTTCAGCCAATTGCTACTCCTTCTCTATAATTGTGCCTCCCACTTGTTCGCCGACAAGCGCCCTGTAAACGTGGTTCGGCTTGGAAGCGTTAACTATCGCCACGGGAATTCCCTGTTCCAGAGCGGGGATAAGCTCGGTTACTTTGCCCTGCATGCCGCCCGTCACGTCCGCCGATGTGGACTTACCCATTTTACCCTCAAACGCCTTCAGTTCTTGTAACGTCAGGTGCGGGTAAACTTTGGCGTTGCTGTCGGTTTTCGGGTCTGCAGTGCATAAGCCGTCAACGTCCACGCCTAGGATTACTTTGCGTGCGCCGAATTTTCTGGCTAAATACGCGACAATCTGGTCGCCTGAGAGCACTGTGAAGCCTAACTGCGTGTCTAATGTTGCGTCTCCGTAAAGCACGGGCGTAAAGCCCATTTTCAGCAGCATCTTGGGGATTGCCTCGTCGAACAGTTTTATTCTGCCCTTCTCCGTGGTAATGCAGGATGACGGGGTGACGCTTACTGCTGGGACCTCGTGCCACACCAGCGCGTCCATGACTAAGCCGTTTAGCACGGTCATTACGTGGTGGGTTTCTGCGAAGCCTACTTTCTGCGCGTCGTCTTTCAAGCCGTCTTGGATGCCGTATTTTTGGGCTGTGGGGTGCCCGAAGCTTCCGCCGCCATGCACTACTATAAGGTTTTTGGTGTTTGCTTTGGCTATTTCTTCTGCTAATCGGTTTATGACTTCGGTTCGCGCGGCAAGTTCCCCTGTTTTATCGGTGATTACGGAACCGCCGATTTTCAACACTAGTGGTTTTGCCTCGCTCATCGCTCTATTCACTCTCTTAAGTTACTAAGCGCCTGTCTACTTAACTATAACCGTTCCGTTCTCTATCTGAACGTGGTCGCCTGTCTTTAAGCGGGAAATATCTATCTTGTCTACGCATGGGATTTCCGAGATTATGGCGCCAACCGCCACAACAGTCTCGCATTCCCTGTTAACGATGCCCGCAGGAGCCATACCATTCTTCTTTAGCCTATACAGCGTGTAGGAGCCCACGGTTGAGCCTTTCCCAGTTGGAAACACAAGCACCTTGCCCTTCACGCTTTTACCCTGCAACTCATGCCCCTTCTCAAGAACCTCCCCCGTAGTCGGGTCTACGCCGCCGTAGAACGAGATGGGCTGCGACGTGACTAAGGCTTCGCCTTCGCCTTTTCCCTTATAGATGATTCTGCCTTTCAACTCCATTTTCCAGTCACCGCCGCCTCTATACACTCTTCTAAACCACCCATTTTCGTAAGCATTTTATTGTGTCGCGAATAGTAGCAGCCTTTCGCAGAGGTGGTGGCGATAGCTTTGAACCTGCCTTTTAACGGCGCTACTGCCATGCACGTGTCGCAGGCAAACTTGCCTCCAGCCGCCTCAATAATCGCCGTGTAGCCGCGTGTGTCCGCAAGCTGCTTTGCTGTGCGTGAACTGGCAACCCAGAACTCCGTGTTCGGCGAGACTTTTCTGCCTTTGAGCAGCTTGGCTATTTCGGCGATTTCTTTGATTGAGCAGTGTGGGCAGCCGATGCATACGAAGTCGATGTCGCTGGCGTCATCGTTAATGTTCCTGTAAGCGTCTGCGATGTCGCTGGCGTCTATTGTGACTTTGTCGTTTGGCGGCTGGTACATTTCAGCTCCGGGCGTTATGCTCTGCATGTAAAACAGCGGTTTAGCACCGTATGTTACCACTGAGGCGCAAAAAGACTTCAACTCGTCCACTTCTGCCTCTTCCACGCCTGTTATGTAGGCGATTTTGTTTTCTGCTTTTTTGCCGACGCAGTAGCCCAGAGCGCCCCAGTCTGAAAGCTTCTTCAACTCAGCCGTTACATGCACCTGGACATCGGGCGTTCGGTTCTCGTCTAAGTGCAAGCCGTAACAGGGGGTTTTGCCCACGAATGCTGCTGCAAGCGCGGATGGTCCGCCTTCCCTGTTTGTTCTTGCTCCGATTACCGAGTTGGCAAAGGTGACTGCTGAGGATTCAGACCAAGCCACGTGCTCCCCGTAACGCGGAAGGTTGCCTATCAAATACGGCGTGCATGTGCATGAGGTGATTATGCCCATTTTTTTGAACGCGTCAATTACCAAGTTTTGTTTTTCTGCGAACGCTGGGTCAATGCCGAGGTTTCTCCAGTTTTCCAAGTCCATGCCCGCTGGATTCAGCGTGGTGAGCACTTTGACTTTGCCGTCTTTTGCCAGTTCATTCAGGAATTCTAGTCCAGCGTCGCCGAGGTTATGGTAGGAGACGCCTGCCACTTGGACGGAGCCTACTTTTATGAGGCGTTCTGCGCCGTAAATGTCGCCTAAGGCAACGAGTATTTCCATTGATTTTTTGACAGCGTAGCCTTCTTCGCCAGCTAGCATACGTTCTTCTTTTTCTGTAAGGTACATGACTAATCACAGGAACCTGTTAAGGTCCACTTTCCTGTAGTGCTCTTTCGCGAAGCTCTTGTCCGTTTTCCCAAAGGGCACCGTGGCATCTAATCCCATTTTGCAGGTGGTGGCTTTTTTGCCTTCAGTTAAATCTCCTGACGGGTCCAGAGAGGAGCCAGGCTGATGTGGCAGGATTACCGTGTTTTTGTCTGCTTGGAACCTCGTGGCAATTGCCCACTCCACATCATGTGGGTCGTAAATGTCTATATCGTCATCAACAATCACGCAGTGCTTCAGCGACTTGTGCCCTTCAAAAGCCGCGCTGATGGCTTTCTTGCCATCTTCCGCGTTTTGCTTTTTTATTTGTACGACTGCGTGTAGCCAGCTGCATCCGCCTGGAGTAACGTAAACGTCTTTGCACTCGCAGATCTTGTTCACTTCATTAAAGATTGATGGTTCCTTAGGCATGCCCATCAAGAACTTATGCTCGTTTCTGCCGGGTAGCAGTGTCTGGTAAATCGGTTTCTCCCTATGGGTGGCGCATTTGATTTCTATGATCGGCTGCTGCCGTATCTTGTCAATGGTTCCCGTCGTATCCAAGAAGGGTCCTTCCGCTGTTTTTTCTCTGGTTATGCGTCCTTCCAGCACGATTTCGCAGTTTCTGGGCACTTCCAAGTCAACCGTTTTGCACTTCACTAGTTCTGTTTTTTCTAGGGCGTTAGCCATTCCAAGCTCGTCAACGCCCATTGGTAATGATGTTGCTGCAGCGAGGAGCACAGGGGTCGAATTGCCTATACATAATGCGATTTCGAGTTCTCCGCCAGCCTTTTTGAGGGCTGTGTCCGTTCCTCTGTTCTCAACAATTCTGGCCACAAACTTGTTCTTGCCGATTAGCATTAGTCTGTGGAACGCCATGTTTCTGGTGCCGAATTCAGGGTTTTTCACTATTGCCACGGCGGACGCAATGTATTTTCCACCGTCTTTTTCCGTATACCTCATTATCGGGAGCTTCGTTAAATCCACGTCTTTCTCGATTACTTCTTGGCATTCGCCCGTCGCCACAACGGTTGGCGGCACAGGTTTTTCTAGGGCGCTTGCCAGCTTGTGCAACAACTGCTCCTTCCTGATGCCTAGTGCGCTGGAGATTAGTTCTTTGGAGGATACGAGTCCTGCGACGACTGGGATACTGGATTCTTTCGGTTTTTCAAAGAACACGGGTTTTTCGCCGAGCGCCTCTATAACTCCAGCCATCTCATACTCGGTGGAAACTTCCTTCTTTACGCGCGTCAACTCGCAGCTTTTGTCGAGTTGCTCCAAGAAACTCCTAAAACCCAACCTTTTTCCATCCCCCATCAATGTTTTATAGGTTCACGTTTCCTTATAACTTTTCAACGCCGATTTTTGTCCGCAGCACTTCGAAGCCTGCACCCTCAATAGCCTGTGCAACCGTTTCCTGCAGCGTTTGCGTTGGGGTCAAGGCGACCATGCAGCCGCCGCCTCCGCCGCCAGTAAGCTTGGCGCCGAACGCGCCATTTTTCCGCGCCAAATCCACCAGCAAGTCAAGCTCTTTGCTGGATACGCCGATTTCCTGGAGTAAACGGTGGTTTTCGTTCATGAGTTCACCCGTTTTCTTAAGGTCATAGTTCTCCAGTGCTTTCCGCCCAGCAAACGCCAATTTTCCAGCTTGCTTAAAAGGGGGGTCGTATTTTTGCGGGTTATTCTTTTTGCGTTCGGCGACTCCTTCCACCATGGCTTTGGTGTTGGCAACTTTGCCTGTGCTGCCGATGACTATTTCCACTGGCACTTGAATGCGCAGCCGTTCAACGTTGTCTGGTCCGCCAGCAGGGTTTTTCTTGAACCATAGTAAGCCGCCGTAGGTTGCTGCGGTGTTGTCGATGCCTGACGGGTTGCCCGCGTACGCCTTCTCTGCTTCATACGCAATTTGGTTAATTTTCTCGCTAGAAAGGCCGAGGTTGAATTCTTCGGAGATGGCTCTTGCGATGGCGACGCTGCTTGCGGCTGAAGCTCCTAAACCGCTGAAGCCTGGCAGACTTCCACCCAGCCAAATATTCAGTGGCGTTTTAGCGTTGAGTTTCATGGTTTTGAGCATGCGTTCGATGGATTCGATTTGCTGAAGTTTCTTTTCTTCTGCGTAGCCTTTAGAGCCTTTCCGCTCGTCTTTGATGTTGAGTCCTTTTTGCGCTTTTGTTACTTCTGCGTCTGTGGCAGAGTCAATTGCGGATACAACGCCGGGCACGCCGTGGACCACGAAATGCTCACCAAACAAAATGACTTTTCCAAATCCGGAGCCTTTTCCCATTTAAGAGCACCTTGAAAGAATAGCTATGTGCAGAGC